>JAJYQH010000093.1 GCA_021794705.1 Actinomycetes bacterium
CCTCTGCGAAATTGGGCCGAGCTGCCACACACCCGCCGCAGGGAGGGGGGTCTGGCAGCTGGAGTCAATCTCGCAGAACCCCGGCGACCCGAACCCGGACGCCGCCCGGGCCGACCGGACCTCCCCTCGGCGCACCGGCCTGCGAAACGTCCCCCACCTGCCACACACCCGCCTCCCAGAGATGGGTGTGGCAGCGGGAGTCAATTTCGCAGAAACCGGGGGGCTCCGGACGCCGCGCGGTCCCGACCGGACCGCCTCCCCGACCCCTGCTCCGTCCCCTTGTCGACTGTGGTTACAGTCGAGCGTGCGCAGGATCTGGGAGGTCGTGGTGCCCCGGTGGGCGGAACGCAACCTCCGCGTGCTGCTCCTCGCCCGGATGGCGATGAGCGTGGGCCGCGCCGTCGCCGCGGTGGTCACCGCCCTCTATCTCGCGGCGGTCGGCTTCAGCGCGGTGCGGATCGGCGTGCTGTTCGTCTGCGTGACGATCGTCTCGGCCCTCATGAGCTCGGCCATCGGACTGCTCGCCGACCGCGTCGGACGCCGCCCCTTCCTCGTCGCCGTGCCGCTGCTGGCCGCGGCGGCCGGGGTCGCCTACGCGGTGAGCCGGGACACCGTGGTGCTCTTCGTCGCGGCGTCGCTCGGGTCGTTCGGCCGGGGCGCCGGTGCCGGGGCGGGCAACGTCGGGCCGTACCAGCCGGCGGAGTCGGCTCTCGTCGCCGAGACTGTGCGTCCCGAGAACCGGGCCGCCGCCTTCGCCCGGCTCTCGTTCGTGTCCGGCCTGGGCGCACTGCTCGGCGGCCTGGCGGCCGCCGTCGTCCGCACCCACCCCGGGATGACCGCCCCCCAGGCGACGGTGGCCTACCGGCCGGCGTTCCTCATCGCCGCGGGACTGGCGGTGGTGTCGGGGGTGCTCGCCCTGTGGATCCGGGAACCGGCCCACCAGCCCTCTCCGGGGCGCCGACGCCTCCCCCGATGGCCGCGGCGATCGTGGCCGGCCCTGTGGCGCTTCTGGGTGACCAACTCCATCAACGGCGCCGGCATCGGGATGTTCGGCCCGTTCGTCAGCTACTGGTTCTTCCGGCGCTACGGCGCGTCCCCGGCGACCATCGGGCTGCTGTTCGCGCTCATCAACGTCGGGACGCTGCTGCCGACGCTGGCGGCGTCCCGGATCGCCCGGCGGCTCGGGACGGTGCGGGCGATCGTCGCGGTGCGGGTCATCGGCGGGGCGCTGCTCGTCCCGATGGTGCTGGCGCCCTCGTTCTGGCTGGCCGGAGCGCTGTACTTCGTGCGAATGATGGTGCAGCGCGTGGGACTGCCCCTGCGCCAGTCGTTCACCCAGGACATGGCCGACCCGCGCGAACGGGCCAGCGTGGCGGCGCTCTCGAACCTCCCCGCGCAGGCGACCATGGCCGGAGGCCAGGCGGCGGCGGGCTGGCTGTTCGACCAGGTCGACCTCGCGGCGCCGTTCGTCCTCGCCGCCGTCTTCCAGATCGCCAACGCGGTCGCGTACTGGGCCCTGTTCTCCCGCAGGCCACCGCGCCCGACGGGGCCCGATCCGGACGACCAGCCCTCCGATCAGGCGGGCGACACGGCGGCGGGTACGACACTCAGGTCGGCTTCAGGTCTCCCCTAGCTCCGGATGCTAACTTCGCAAACTGGACGCACCGCCCGGAGTGTCCGCGAGGAGTTTCGCTGATGGCGACCATGCAGTCCACCCGACCGTCCCAACAGGTTCCCCAGCGCCCGGCGCCCCGCCCCCGGCGGCGCCGCGCTCGCCTGTGGATGCGGCTGTGGCACAAGCGCTGGTTCAAGGGGCTCGTGCTCGCGGTGGCCGCGTTCGCGATCTGGCTGATCTTCTCGGTCGGCTCCTACCTCACCGCGCCCGGTGGCGACAGCGTGGCCGCCCGCCTCGCCGAGTGGGGCCGCGACCACGGCCTCGCCCCGGTCATCGTGGCGCTCGAGAGGCTGCAGTACGACGCCCACCCGCCGAAGGTCGGGGGGACGCCGCCGCCCATCGCCGCGCCCAAGGTCGCCGGCGTCCACGGGCCCTCGGCGACCACCCACTCCGCCACGACGCACGCGCCGATCCAGATCGCCATGCGCCCGCGGATGAAGAGCATCGTCCAGCCCGCACTGCCCAACGAGGGCGAGTGGAGCACGCTGGTGACGGTGAAGGGCCAGCCCGCCGTGCAGGCCGCGTACATGCGCCCCGACTCCACCCACACGTCCTACCTCGCGGGCGTGGCCTGGATGAGCCACTCGCTGCTGAAGTTCAACCTGCACCCGGGCACCGACCAGCCGGGTGGCACGTGGTCCGTGCCCACCTGGATCCCGCCGGGCCAGCGCAAGGGCCTCGTCGCCACCTGGAACGGCGCGTTCAAGCTCGCCGACGCCCGTGGCGGCTTCTACCTGGACGGCCGCACGGCCGGCAAGCTCGTCGACGGGGCCGCGTCCGAGGTCTTCTACAAGGACGGGTCGATGAACATCGGCACCTGGAACCACGAGGTCAAGATGACTTCCACGGTGGTCGGCGTGCGCCAGAACCTCGGACTGCTCATCGACAACGGCAAGATCGCCGCCAACATCGACAGCAACACCGAGTTCAACTGGGGCGCCACCCTCGGCGGCAAGTACTACATCTTCCGCTCGGGTGTCGGGATCACCAAGCAGGGCGACCTCGTCTACGTCTCGGGTGACGCGCTGTCGGCCGGGTCGCTGGCCCTCCTCCTGCAGCGCGCGGGTGCGGTGCGGGCGATGGAACTCGACATCAACCCGGCCTGGGTCTCGTACATGAGCTACGACGCGAGCCACAGCCCGTCCAACCCCAAGCCCATCCCGCTGCTCAACGACTACCAGCGCCCGGCGGACCGCTACTACACGCCCACCTCGCGCGACTTCGTCTCCGTCTACTCGCGCTGATGGCCCGACCGCCCGCCGGCGTCCGCGGGGACGCCGCTACGCTGGCGGGCGTGCGTGAACAGGACTCGACTTCCCCCGACGGCGTCCGCGTCGCCCTCACCGGCTGGGGTCACACGTCGGCCTCGGTCTGCGACCTGGAACCGGTGAGCAGCGAGGCGGAGGTCTCCCGCCTCGTCCAGGCCGCCGGACGCCGCGGCGTCCTCGCCCGCGGCCTCGGCCGCAGCTACGGCGACGCCGCCCAGAACGGCGGCGGCACGGTGCTCGACATGACCGGACGCCGCGGCGTCCTCGGCTTCGACCCGGCGACCGGTGTGGTCGACGTCGAGGCCGGGGTGAGCATCGACCAGCTGATCCGCGAGTTCCTCGCCCGCGGCTGGTTCGTGCCGGTCACGCCCGGCACCCGCCAGGTGACGGTGGGCGGCGCCATCGCCGCCGACGTCCACGGCAAGAACCACCACACCCACGGCAGCTTCGGCGACCACGTCGAGGCCCTCACGCTCGTGACCGCCGACGGGCAGCTCCGCCGGCTCACCCCCGCCGACCCGCTGTTCTGGGCGACCGTCGGCGGCATGGGTCTCACCGGCGTCATCGTTCGGGCCAGCGTGCGGCTCACCCCGGTGGAGACGTCGACGGTGCTCGTCGAGACGTGGCGCTGCCCCGACCTCGACTCGGTCATGGCCGCCATGGCCGACGACGACAAGTACGACTACTCCGTCGCCTGGATCGACTCCCTCGCCAAGGGGGCACACCTCGGCCGGTCGGTGCTCACCCGCGGCCGGTTCGCGACCCGCGCGGAACTGCCCGCGAGGCAGCGCGCCGAGCCGCTGGCCTTCAGCGCGCGCACCCTGGTCACCGCGCCTCCCGGCGTCCCGAGCGGACTGCTCAACCAGGTGACCGTCGCGGCCTTCAACGAGGTCTGGTACCGCAAGGCGCCGCGGC
>JAJYQH010000177.1 GCA_021794705.1 Actinomycetes bacterium
AAGCCCGATCCCCGATTCTTTGCGCGCGCGGCGGAGTTGCTCGGCGTCCAGCCGGCCGAGTGCCTCTACATCGGCGACACGCCAGGAATCGACGGGGCCGCGGTGAGGGCGGGAATGACCTGCGTGCTCGTGCCGGTTGTCGATGGGCGGCCGCAACTCTGGGTGGCTGCGGGATTGCTGGGCCTGCACCTTCACTGACGGGGGAGTGGCGTTGCCTCCGGCGGGCTCACTGCAGAACGGGGCGGGCAGTGAGATGCATGCCTGGCGCCCACGAGGCGGCGCCGCTGGTGGTCAGGTCCGCACGCCCTCCGGAGTTTGTATACCGCGACGATGTCACGGCCGCCGGAGCCCGGGATGCCACTCACGTGGATGTGCCCCGTGAAGCTCCCGTCGCCCTCCTCTGCTCGAGCGATGTCCACCCACCCCGACGCGGTGCGGTACCACACGGAGGTAGTGACCCCCAGTTTCGACTGGACCGTGGTCACGGTTGGGGAGTTCGGCGTCAGGGCGAGGGTCAGGAGGGCCTTGCGCACCCGCAAGTCATGGCCTTCGGCGCCGTCCAGGAACTCGCGGTTGAACATCCTGATCGTTTGCCACGCCCACTTTGGCAGGTACAACCGGGTCGTCATCATCGATTCCTCTCGACCCACTCAGGAGGGACCGGCTGGAGACAATCGATCCGCGAGCCGACCGCCACCCGACCGCGGCGACGACGGCCGATCTGCGACGGGACACGGCAAGGCCGCGGTGCGTGTTCTTGGCGCCTGCCCTGTGGGTCATCCGTTCCCCCATCGTTCCCCGGGAGCGCCCCGCGATTCAACCGACGTCGGGCTTCCGAGGCGCGACGCCCCGGTGTCTACGGGATGTTCAGTGGGTGCCGTCCCGGGCCCCCACCCCTTCGGGCGTGGTCAGCGGGGCAAGGCCCCGCCGTGGGGTGAGGCCGCAATCCGACCGGCAGGGTCGACGCGCTACCGTTCGTCGCCGATGAGGTGACGACGACGTCCTTGGGGCGGCGGCCGGGGCGGCGACGAACGCTTCGACGTTGACCACCGAAGTCCGTGGTCAACGTCGAACTGTTCCCGCGGGTCGGAGCGCTATCGGGTTGGCTCCCGCCGGTCAGGGCTGTTGAATCGGCGCATGCCCACTGAGCCACCGGACGCCGAGAGGCCGACGAGAAGGCGCCGCAGGGGCATCGTCGTCCTTCGTCGTCTCGTGGTGGGTCTCCTCGCGCTGGTGGTCGCCCTCACCGTGGCCTCCGTCGCGTTCAACGTGGCCACGCAGCCGCCAACGACCATCGACCCGGGCTTCGGGCACTTCGTGCGGGTGGGATCCGCTGACGTCCACTACCAGGAGTGGGGGACCGCCGGCTCGCCGATCATCCTCGTGCCCGGCTTCCTCGAGTCGTCGATCGTCTGGTCGTCGGTCGGCCCGATCCTCGGCGCGCACCACCGGGTGTACGCACTCGACCTGCCCGGCCCCGGCTACACCCGCTACCCGGGACCCATGACGCTCACCGGCCAGGCCGACCTCGTGGACGGCTTCGTCCGGGCCCTCGGCCTGCGGCGTCCGCTGCTCGTGGGGCACTCGCTCGGGGCGGCGATCGTCGGGAGCCTGGCCCTCAGGCACCCTCAGGACGCCGGTGGCCTCGTCTTCGCCGACGGTGACGCGCTGCCCATCGGGCTCGGACCCCGATGGCAGCGGGCGCTCCTGGTCGACAGCCCGTTCTTCACGACAGCGCTGCGGGCCGCCACCCGGTGGCCGTGGGCGGCGCGGCGGGTGATCGCGAGCAGTTGCGCTAACTCGTGCCCGGCGGCTACCGACGCCCTCGCTCGCGAATGGGTTCGACCCCTCGGCCAAGGCGCCGACGAAGGCAGCCTCAGGCAGCTGATGGCCAACGCCGACTACGGCCTGAGCCCGGCCCAGATCGCCGCCATCGCGGTGCCGACGACGATCGTCTGGGGGAGCGCCGACCATCAGGGCGGCTCCCTGAGCGACACGATCACCAACCTCCATCACCCGCCCGTCCACATCATCGAGGGCGCCCGCCACCTCACCATGCTCGCCCAGCCGCAGGCGTTCGCCCGCGCGGTGGAGGCGGCCCGCCTGCGCGCGTAACCGGCCGGTGCTCGGGCGGCAAACCCCTCCCGGGCCGCCCCGACACGCGTACTTTGGAGGTACAGGTTCGGGCACGACGACGTGCATGAGAGGCAACCGACATGAGCGACCTGACAAGCACCGATCCCGTCACTCGGGACACCCTGGGCGAACTGGCGTCCCTCCCCGGGCCGTGGGCGACGATCACCCTCCCGACCGCCCGGACGGGGCCGCAGGTGAGCGAGGGACCGCACCGGTTCCGCCTGCTCGCGCGCCGGGCGTTGGAACTGCTGGGCGAGCTGGACGCCGACGGCCTCGACTGGCTGGCGGTGCAGTTCGACGACCTGCGCGCCGACCACGCGTTCTGGGCGCACCAGGCCGACGGACTGGTCGTGCTGGCGTCCGCCCACGGCATCCGGACCTTCCGCCTCGCGACGCCGCTCCCCGAGGGAGTGCGCGTGGCCTGGGTCCCGGGGCTCACCGAACTCGCCCTACACCTGGACGCCGGGGACGTCTGGTTCATCGTGGCGGTGAGCCATAACCAGGTGCGGCTGCTCCGGTCCACCGAGCACTCGGTGGAGCAGCTGCCGCTCGAGGGGATCCCGGGCAGCTTCGACGAGGCCGTCGGCGACCTCGAGCGCCAGGAGCACCTGTCATGGACCGCGCGGCCGGGCGGAGGTGCGAACTTCCACGGGCTCGGCGGCGGGGCCGAGAACGACAAGGTCTGGCTGGAGAAGTACCTCCGCAGGGTCGCCCAGGGTCTGGACGCCCACTCGAGCCGGCCCGGCGAGGGGATGGTCGTCCTCGCCGGGGTGGAGGCGCTGGTCGCGTCGCTGCGGGCGATCTGGCGGCCGTCCGGGCTGATTCCGGCGTCCGTGCGCGGCAACCCCGACCACATGTCGGTGGGGGCCCTGCACGCGGCGGCACTCCCGCTGGTGCGAGCCGAGCGTCAGCGGCGCGAGGACGCGCTGCTCGAGCGGCTCGGGGCTACGGGGCAGCACGACCTCGCCGCCATCCTCCGGGCCGCCGCCGAGGGGCGGATCGCCGAACTGGCCCTCGGCCCGTCCGTCGACCACCTCGACCGGGCGGCGGCCGACCCGGCGATCAGGGCGACGGTGATGTTCGGAGGCAGCGTCGTGCCCCTGCACGACCTCCGGGAGCCGATGGCGGCCCTGACCCGCTACTGACGGCTCCGGGCCGCCCTCACAGCCACAGCACCGGCAGCCACGTCCCCTGACGGCGGCGCAGCAGCCGCCGGCGTCCCGTGTCCGCGATCCCGTCGACTGCCTGCACCATCGCGACGGCCGCTGTTCGCGCGTCGGCGTCCTCCTCCTCGGCACTGGCCGCCGGGACGCTGAAGCGGATCCGGATCCGGGGAGTGCCCCCGATCACCACGACCTCGGTCGCGTCCACATGATGGCCGCACGAGCCGACGGCGGCGTCCATGACCTCTGGCGGGGTCGTGCCGGGTCGAAGCCGGCCGATCTCCAACTCCAGGCGGTAGGACGGCACCGGCCGAGTGTAGGCGGACGGAATGCCGGGGGGCCCGCCGGAGTTGCAGAAGCGTGAGTCCTGCCGCGTCCGCCAGCCGCATGCCCGTCGCCTACCTCAGCCATGGGGCCCCGCCGCTCGCCGACGACGAGACGTGGACGCGGGAGCTGGCCGAGTGGGGCGCCGCGCTGCCCAAGCCACGGCAGATCCTCATGGTGTCCGCGCACTGGGAGAACGCCCCGGTCACCGTGAGCTCGACCACCGGCGCT
>JAJYQH010000181.1 GCA_021794705.1 Actinomycetes bacterium
GCGGCGGTGTTGCTGCCCCCGGTGGTCAGCGAGCGCTGGGCGTTGAACCCGGCGGCGGTATTTGCGCCGGATGCCCGGACCTGTGCCGCCCCGACAGTGGCCGACGGGGTCGAGTCGCCTGTGATCCGCTTCACCGTGACAGCGGTCATCGTCCACGACCCGGCGTCCACCGCGAGGGTCAGTGTCGCCGTCTCCGTGGTCGAGGGGCTGAGCAGGAAGGCCTTGTCGTTCCACGACTCCCGCGACGCCGACACCGCGCCGAGCGTGACCGTGAGATTCCCAGCCGTCGCCTGACTGGTGGTCACCACGATCTGGTAACGCTCACCGGCCGTCACCGCGATCGACTGCGCCACCGACCCGGCCCCGGTGAACACGGCCGCCGAGCCGGAGATCGAGGCCAGCCCGGAGGTCGTCCACGCGGCCGGGTTGTCGAAGCCCGGGTCGGTCGCCAGCTCAGCCGACAGGGGGGCGGTCGGCTGCGGTGAGGTCAGCGTCGGGGACACCTGCGCCGCATAGGTGCCATCGGCGGTCGCCCGGTCCACCAGCACGTGCGAGGTCGCCAGTGCCGACCAGCGGCTCACCCCGTCGCCGATGCGGATCTCGACCGTGCCGCCGCCATCGTCCGCGATTCCCAGCTCGCCGGGGCGCAGCACTGGATCATCGCTGGCCCACTCGGCGGGCGTGCGGGTCCACTGCTCCATGCGGGCGTACTGGATGACCAGGGCCATGCGAGATCATCTCCTCAGCTCTTGGCGTGCCTCGGGGCCGGCGGCGGGTAGGTGGGCTGCTGGGCGAGGCCGAGCAGCCAGCCCAGCCGGGGTCGCACGTAGACCTCGAGGACGCGGCCGAGCAGGTACCAGGCGGTCGCGAGGACCGTGGTGACGATCCCGCCGAGCCACGCGGCGGCCTGGTCGGAGCCGACGCCGGCGACGGTGAGCAGCCAGGGGGTGACGGGCAGGGCGATCAGCCAGCCGACGACGAGCGGGACGATCGTGCGGATGAGGGACGCGGGCAGCGGGGGCAGCATCAGGGGCTCCTAGGCGGGGACGGCGGCGATGACGGCGACGACGGGCGTCCTGGCGCTGATCGAGACCGAGGTGGGCAGGCCGCCGATCGCGGTGTTGGCGGCGGTGAGGGAGGCCATCGCGGACTGCCCGTCGCCGACATGCCAGGTTATCGCGCGAGTCACCTTCGCCCCCTGACGGAAGATAACGGACACGTCGGCGGCGTCGGCGGCGGCGACGTAGAGCCGCCGGATCGTGCCGGGTGCGGCCTCGGGCACGGGCAGGGTGACGGGGGTGCCAGCGGGGATCAGCATGAGGTCGTCCTCCTCGGGGACGGGGCGGGGCGGGGTCGAGGGCAGGGGGAGGGGCGCGCCAGCACCACGGGACGGGCCGCCAGTGGCCGAGGTCATCGCGAGCGCGACCTGCTCCCGCTCGGCGGCGAGGTTCAGCCGGTCCGGGTCGGTCTTGCGGCCGGGCGGGGAGCAGATGGTCCTGTGGAAGTGGAGGCCGACGCCCGGCAGGACGCCGAGGTGGCGCAGGATCGCGGCGGTGCCCCGGCGCAGCGAGGCGAGCAGCGCGGGCGGCCAGTCCTCGCCGGTCGTGTGGTCGGTCTCGACGCCGATCGAGGTCTCGTTAGTCGGCATGCCGGGCAGGACGGCTCCGGTGTGCGGGGCGCGACCGGAGGCGATCAGGTGCCAGCGGCCCGCGCGGTCGACCCAGCACTGCGCGGCCGCGCTGGAGAAGTTGTGGATCATGTAGTCGGGTACGCCGGGGCTGTCGCCCGGGGCGCTGGCGTCGTGGTGCCAGACGACGGCGCGCGGGGTGAAAGGGCGGGCGGTGGACAGGCCGCGGGTGGTCCAGCCGGGATGCTCGACGACCTGGAGGCCGACGGCGCGCAGCACGCCGGGCAGCCAGAGGACGCGCTCGTAGGACATGTGCCCTCCTGGGCGTGGGGATCAGAGGCAGATGCCGAGCAGGCACAGCACAGGCGGAGGCTGAGTCGGCTGCCTCGATGGCGTCGGCTGGGTAGGCGCAGCCGCAGGTGGGGTCACGGTCGGCGCGCTCGGGTGCGCGGTGGGCCCCGAGCGTGGCGTCGGGGTCGTCGTGACGCGGCGGGCCGGGGCAGTGCCGCTCGACGGTGCGGTGATCCTCGCCCGGTCATCGCCAGCGACCGGAGACCCACCAAGATCGGCCACCTGCTCGCGCAGATCGGAGATCGCCTGCTCCTGACGGCCGATCACCTGCCGGGCGTCACGCACCTGCCCGGTCAGGGTGTCGATGCGCCGCTCGAGCCGCTGGCTGGTCTGCGCGGCACGGTCCCGCTCGGCGGTCAGCGCCTCGTGGGCCTGCTGCCTGGACACGATCGCGTCGGCGAGCATCGCCACCAGCAGCGCGACGATCGCACCGACCAGCAGCAGGATCACCGCCGCCACCATTCGATCGCGGGCATGCCACGGTCGACCGAGCCAGGCCGTCATGACCCGCCTCCGGTCAGCGCCCACACCAGCACGCCGCCGAGGACGACGACGATCAGCGGCAGGATCAGCCCAGACACGGCCAGCCGCCGGTCACCGCGACGCTGCTCGGCCTGCGCGTCGATGCGCTCGGAGACGGCCCTCACGTCCTCGACCACACCGTCGATGCGGTCGTGGACCCGGCCCAGCTCGGAGGCGGCCAGCTCGCGGGGCTGGTAGGTCCTCGCCATCGTCGCGGGCAGCTCGTCCACCTTGCGCGCCAAATCGCGCATCGCCTCGGTCTGCGCGACGAGCAGCCGACCAAGCTCGGCGAGGGTCATATCGGTCACGCGGGCCCGCCGATGATGATGGTCGTCGCCGTCGCCGTGGCCTCGATCACGGTCACTGTCGTCCCCGTCCACGCCGAGTCGGCGTAAGTGCCGTTGCTGCCCCAGGCCCGCACCAGCACCTCGTAATCGATGCCGGAGGCGGCCAGCCAGTAGATGGCGGTGCCAGAGGGGATCACGTTCGTGGCGAACCTGCTGCCCGCCCCAGCGCTGCCCGTCTCGCGCACGTACACGTCGTTGTAGGAGACGGTTGGCTCGCCTGCCGCGGGCGCCGGATTGGTGATGTTGACGATGATCCGTGCCTGAGCGTTGTCGGCCACAAGATCGGCGGTGGGTGTGCCGGGCGGGGTGTAGGAGACGGTGACAGTGACATCCGCCCACGCCGACCACAGTGTCGTGCTGTCCTTGATCCTCACCTGGACGTGCTCGGTGCGGCTGTTCGTCTCGAAGATCACGGAGCGGGAACGTGAGGTCGTGGAGACGACCTCACCGCTGTCCCAGTAGATCGTCGCCGTGTCGGCCACGCCAGCACTGTCGGCGACCCGGCGCACCTGGTATGACACCTGGTCCGGCGTGGACCAGGTGATCGTTGCGGTGCTGGCGGAGATCGTGCTGCCGCTTATCGGCGACGTGATCGTGGGACTGGTCGGCGGGCTCGCGGCCGTGAGGTAGGCCAGCGCCGACCACGCGGTGGCCGCGACACCCAAGGAGTCGTAGGTGAGGACCTGCCACTCGTAGTCCTGCGCGGTCAGTGTGCCACCGACCATGTCGTACCACGTGTTTGGGCTGGTCACGGTGGCTGTGGTCCATGCCCCTGTGCTGCCCTGGGGGCGCCACCGCACGTCCGCCCTGGACTGCGTGTCGCCAGCGTCAGGATCGGTGAAGATCCACGACAGGCGGCAGGCGTTGCTGAGGTCGATCGTCACGCCGTCGGGGGCGAGGTTGGTGGCTGCGCTGGGGGCGCTGTTGGGTGTGGCCCGCTCCACGGTCGCCACGGTGGTGCTGGAGGCGTCGTTTCCCCCGATGGCGTAGATGCGGCCGTCGGC
>JAJYQH010000352.1 GCA_021794705.1 Actinomycetes bacterium
GATCGCGTAGCGGCCGACGGACTCGGCAACGTAGACCTCCTCGGCGCTCGCCTGCAGCGCCAGCAGCCGGGCGGCGTCCAGCACCGGGGCGAGGTGCTGGTCCTCCTGCTTGCGGGCGATCCGCCGCGACAGCACCTCCCACTCCTCGTCGGGGGTCGGGTAGCCGAACGACAGCCGCAGCAGGAACCGGTCGAGCTGGGCCTCGGGCAGCGGGTAGGTGCCCTCGTGCTCGATCGGGTTGGCGGTCGCGATGACGTGGAACGGGCGGGGCAGCGGGAAGGTCGTGCCCTCGACGCTCACCTGGTGCTCCTGCATCGCCTCGAGCAGCGCCGACTGGGTCTTCGGCGGCGTCCGGTTGATCTCGTCGGCGAGGAGCAGCCCCGTGAACACCGGGCCGGGGCGGAAGCTGAACTCGGCGCGCGTCTGGTCAAAGACGTAGCTGCCGGTGAGGTCGCTGGGCAGCAGGTCGGGGGTGAACTGCGCCCGGCGGAACTCCAGGCCGAGGGCCTGCGCGAGGGAGCGGGCGGCGAGGGTCTTGCCGAGGCCCGGGAGGTCCTCGAGCAGCACGTGGCCGCCGGCCAGCACCCCGGCGAGCACGAGGGTGAGGGCCGCGCGTTTGCCCACCACCGCGCGGTCGACCTGGTCGAGCACGGACGCCGCCAGGCTGGTGGCCTCGGCGAACGGCAGCGGCGCGGGACGGGCGGCGTCCAGGGGGGCGGCCGCGGGATCCGGGTGGTGGGTCACAGGGAATCGATCTCCTTGAGGTAGGTGCCGAGCGTGGCCCGGCGCACCGTCGGGGCGGCGTCCTCGCCGGTGAGGTAGTCGAACAGGGCGGGGGAGAGCAGCCGGTCGGACCCGGAGAACGGATGGGCCGGGTCGGCGTCGTGGTGGCGCACCAGCCGGTCGGCCGCGAGGTCGGCCAGCTCGACCCGCAGCTCGGCGGTGGTGAAGCGGCGGCCGGGGTCGGCACCGCGGGCGATGTCGCCCAGTCTCACCGCGCGGCGCTCGCGGGGCAGGTGCGGACGCCGCTTCTCGAGCTTGACGTTCCAGCCCGGCGAGGGCGGGTCGGGCCACAGGTCGTCGGAGAAGGCGAAGGTGAGCAGCGCCCCGAGCGCGGCGACGAGGATCGCGAACGACAGCGAGAGGTTGAGCTGCACCAGCCTGCTCGCCCAGACGAGCACGGGAACGGCGACGACCGCCCCGACCAGCCGCTGCGCCAGCCGGCGTCCGAAGCTGCCCCGGGCGAACCACCTCACGCGCGCTCACCGCCGAGGGAGGAGATGAGCCGCTCCAGCGCGTCGACGGCGCGCCCCCTGTCGTCGGGGGCGGCGGGCAGGGTGCTGAACATCGCGCGCCGGTAGAGGTCGGCCAGCACCCGCAGGTCGTCGGGCCGGGCGGGGGTGGCGGCGAGGACGCTCACCGTGAACTCCTCCGCCGTCTGGGACGCGGCCCGGGGCGTCCCGGTGGCGGCGGCAGCCTCCTCGAGGCGGCGCCAGCACTCGAGGATGACGTCGTCAAGGCGCCCTCCGGTGCGCAGCCGCTGCAGGGTGTCGGCGAGGGACTCGCTGACCGACTCGACGAGTTCGGGGAGCGCGTCGGCGTCCACCACCTGGTCGGCGTCCGCCTGCTCGAGGCCGCGCTTGGCGTTGAGCTGGCGCATCGTGCGGGCCACGACGAGGGCGATGACGACGAGCACCGCGAGCGCGGCCAGGCCGAGGACGGCCTCGCCGATCCATGCCGGCAGGACGAACGGGTGGGCGTCGGGCCGTGGGGCGATCGTGGGGCGCGGCGGCGCCGACGGCTGCGGCGTGGAGCTCGGCGGCACCACCTGGATCGGCTGCATGAGGGTGGGGGAGGCGATCCGCCCGAACCGGCTGGTCGAGCCGAGCGCGAGCACGACGAGCAGCGCCAGCGTCATCCCCGCCATCACCAGCGTGCTCCGGGTGCCGTCCCTCATGGCTCCATCTAAACCCATGGCGCCAGCCACGTCGCCACGCCGTGCCGCTCGGAACCCCCCAGAGAGCGGCTTGACAAGGCCGGACGCCGCCCCGGCCCGGCGCACCCGGAGCTTCATCCAAGCTTCACACGAGCCTGACGGCCGCCTCACACGGCTCCTCCACAGTGGATCTCAGAACGGGAGAGATCCCCAGACCGAAGGAGTCGAGATGATCACACGCAAGAGCATCGGCATCGCCGTCGCGAGCCTCTCGCTCGCCGCCGTGGCCGCCACCGGATTCGCGGTGACCGCCAACGCCGACACCCCCTCGCCGAGCCCGGCGGCGTCCGCCAGCGCGCAGGCGCAGCGCGGCCCGAACGGCACGGCGCCCCGCACCGGGGTCTGCGATGGCACGGGCATGGGCAACGGGGCCGGCTACGGCGCCACCTGGATGGTGAACTACCTGGCCGACAAGCTCGGGGTGGACGCCGCCAAGGTGTCGGACGCGCTGCAGGCCTACCGCCTCGCCAACCCGACCACCACCCGCGGCTACGACCTCACCGAGGCCCAGCAGGACGCCCGGCACGAGTCGATGGCCAAGTTCCTCGCGGACAAGCTCGGGGTGAGCTACGACAAGGTGCTCGCGGCGCTCGACGACATGCAGTCGGTGCGCCAGACCGAGAACCGGGCCAACCCGGGCGGCCACGGGCCGCACGGTCCGCGCGGCTGACGCCGTCGTCGCCGAGATTCACCCGGCCTGCATGGATGTCGCCCCAGGAGGGCGCACCCATGCAGGCCGTGCACGTTTCGGGGAGCGGGGGTCGGCGCGGGCCGGGGGTCGTCACACCCCGACCCGATCGTCACACCCCGACTGCGGCGGGCTCCCAGGCGGAGGCGAGCAGCTCGAACGAGCGGATCCGCAGTGCGGGGTCGTGGGTGTAGGTCGTCACGATGAGCTCGTCGACGCCGGTACGCTCCACGAACGCCTCCAGCTGCGCCACGACGGCGTCCGGGGTGCCCACCATGGTCGCGGGGCCGGACGGTTCTCCGACCAGGTAGCGGGCCGACTCGTGCACGAGTTCACGGACGTCGGGAACGGGCGGGTCGAGCGGGGCGAGCTGCCCGGTGCGGATGCGCACCCGCATCAGCTGGCTCGTGCTGAACAGGTACTCGGCCTCGTCCTGGCTCGGCGCGACGAGGACGTTGACGCCCGCCATCGTGTGCGGCTCCGGCTGCTCGGCGCTCGGCGTGTACTCCTGCCGGTAGAGCGCGAGGGCCTGGTCGAGCGAGTCGGGCGCGAAGTGCGACGCGAACGCGTACGGCAGGCCGAGGACGGCAGCCACCTGCGCGCCGCCGAGCGACGAGCCGAGCATCCACAGCGGGACCTTCGTCCCCTCCCCGGGGATCGCGCGCACCCGGGAGCCGGCCGGTTCGCCGAGGTAGCGGCGCAGGTCGGCGACGTCGGTGGCGAACGTGTCGAGTTCGCCGTGGTGCCGCTGGAGCGCCGCGGCGGTCATCGGGTCGGTGCCCGGCGCGCGTCCGAGGCCCAGGTCGAACCGAGAGCCGTAGATCGTGGCCAGCGTCCCGTAGTACTCCGCCACCATGAGCGGGGAGTGGTTGGGGAGCATGACGCCTCCGCTGCCGAGCCGGATCCGCTCGGTGCGTTCGGCGAGGTACCCGAGGACGAGCGACGTGGCCGAGGCCATGAAGGTCTCGCTCCCGTGGTGCTCGGCCACCCAGTAGCGCTCGTAGCCGAGCCGGTCGGCCGCGCGGGCGAGGTCGGCGCTCGCCTCGAACGCGTCGTGTCGCGAGTGCCCCTGCGAGACGGGGACGAGGTCGAGGATGGACAAGGGGACGCGAGGGCTCATACCAGGCGCAACGACGCCGGACGCCGGGGTGTTCCCGCCGACCGTCG
>JAJYQH010000282.1 GCA_021794705.1 Actinomycetes bacterium
GAGGGTCCAGCCGACGCCGAGCACCAGGCTCACGACGACGAGCACGGTGCCGAGCGACACCGCGGTGAGCCGCTGCCGCCGGCCACGTCGGCTGGGCAGGCTGGCGGGGCCGTCGGCGGCGAGCCATGCGGTGGCGGACGAATCGGCGCCGATCGACATCAGCCGGTCCGAGAGCGCCAGCGGCGGGAGGACGAGGGTGTCGGCGCGCATCTGCGCCCGGAGCCGCGTCTCGAGCTCGACCTCGCCCCGGCAGGTGGCACAGGCGGCGAGGTGCCGCTCCATCCGCTCCCGGACGCCGGCATCCAGCGTCCCGTCGACGTACTCGCTCACCCGGGCATGCCAGCGGGCGCAGCCGTCACCTCCCGACGGCCGCGCACCACCACCGGGGAGTGGGACCACCCCGGGCCTCAGTCCTGAACGAAGTCTGCGGGCACACCCAGATAACGTTCGTGGTCGGCCCGCGGTTCCCGATGGGCCAGGGCGGCGCGCATGGCCGTGCGCCCCCGATGGATCCGGCTGCGCACCGTGCCGCTCTTGACGTCGAGCACGCGGGCCACCTCGTCATAGCTGAGCCCCTCGACGTCGCACAGGACGATGGCCGCCCGCTGCTGCGGGGGCAGGGCCGCGAGGGCGCGGGCGAGGTCGGGCGCGAGGCCGGCGTCGTCGACGACCACGTCGGGCCGTCCGGACGCCGTCGCCTGCCGGGTGCCGGTGTCGGCGACCGGGTCGATCCGCACCCGCGCGCGACGGCGGGCCTGGTCGAGGAACTGGTTGGTGGTGATGCGGTGCAGCCAGCCCTCGAGGGTGCCCGGGGTGAAGGTGTGCAGGCTCCGGAACACCTTGACGAAGACGTCCTGGGTGAGGTCCTCCGCGTCGTGCTGGTTGCCGGTGAGCCGGAACGCGAGCCGGTAGACCATGGCGGAGTGCTGCTGCACGAGCTCCTCCCACGTGGGCGGGGTCCAGTCGCCGGGGGTCGCACGGACAGCGGGCTTGAGCGCCGATCGGGTGATCATGATGCTCCTCTGGCCGAACGGTTCGGCCGACATCACAGCAGTTTCCGCCGGCAAGCTGTGGCAAACCTGTGCACACCCGCACGGGCGGGCGAACATGGGGGCCGAGCCAGGGACGCCTACTCCTGGAGGCGGGGGGACTGCCGGCTCAGAGGTCGGCCGCGTCGAGGAGCCGGGCGAAGCGCGACGCCTCGTCCGCGGACGCCGCCAGCAGCGGCCCGCGCACTCCCCCGACCGGGAACCCCTGGTGGTCGAGCCCCGCCTTGACGAGCATGACCCCCTGGGTGGCGAAGACCCCGGTCATCACCGGCAGCAGCGCCTGGTGCAGGGCGAGGGCCTCGTCGAGCCGACCCGCGACGAACGCGTCGATCATCTCCCGCATCCGCCGCCCGGTGAAGTGGGTGGCGGTGCCGACCACGCCCACCCCGCCGACCGACAGCAGCGGCAGGGTGATGGCGTCGTCGCCCGCGTAGAACGCGAGGCTGGTCTCGGCGATCACCCGCGACGACGCGACGATCTGCCCCTTGGCGTCCTTGACGGCGACGATGTTCGGGTGGTCGGCGATGGCGAGGAAGGTGGCCGTCTCGACCGGGACGCCGGCGCGGTGCGGGATGTCGTAGATCATGATCGGCGCGTCGGTCGCGTCGGCCACCGCCCGGAAGTGGGCCACGAGGGCGTCCTGCGGCGGACGCGAGTAGTAGGGGGTGACGACGAGCAGCCCGTCGGCGCCGGCGTCGACCGCCTCCCGGGCCAGGTGGATGGTGTGCGCGGTGCTGAACGTGCCGACGCCGGCGATGACCTGGGCCCGGTCGCCGACCTCGTCGATCACCGTCTCGAGCAGCTCGCGCTTCTCGGCGTCGGTGGTCGTCGGCGACTCACCGGTGGTGCCGTTGACGAGCAGGGCGTCGTTGCGCTGCTCGTCGACGAGGCGGCGGGCGAGCGCCCGCGCGGTGTCGAGGTCGAGCGTGCCGTCGGCGGTGAAGGGGGTCACCATGGCCGTGACCACCCGCCCGAAGACGGGGTCCCCGAGGCCCGCGGCGGCTGGCGATGTCGAAGCGGCGGGCACGGCCGGCATGTCGGGATCCATGGCGCCCATCGTAGGCGAGCGCCTCGGCGGGTCCCGGGACAAACCCGCTGATAGTGTGACGCCGTGACGCAGCGTCAGACTCAGCAGGCCACCGGTCAGTCCGCCCCTAGCCAGGCGGGTCTCATGCCGTCGGCACCCGCCGACGACGCGGGCGTCAGCCCGGCGTCCTGGGGTTTCGCCGAGGACTTCGTCCCGCTCGACGACGCGATCAGCCGCTCCCGTCAGGCGGCCGCGGGCATGGGCCTGGAGGCGCCGAGCGGGGGCACGGTGAGCGTGCTCCGGCTGGTGGCGCGCATGGTGCACGCCCACGCGGTCGTCGAGATCGGCAGCGGTGCGGGCGCCACCGGCCTCGCCCTGTTCGAGGGCATGGACGCTGCGGGCGTGCTCACCAGCATCGACACCGAACCCGAGCGGCAGTCCGCCGCGCGTCAGGCGTTCGCCGCCGCCGGACTCAAGCCGCAGCGCTTCCGGCTGATCTCCGGCTCGCCGCTCGACGTGCTGCCGAAGCTCCGCGACGGCGCCTACGACCTCGTGCTCATCAACGGCGACAAGCTCGAATACGTCGAGTACCTCGCCCAGGCGCTCCGGCTGCTGCGCCACGGCGGCGTCGTCGTCATGAACGACGCCCTGTGGCACAACCTGGTCGCCGACGAGGGCAACGACGACGACGAGACGCTCATCATCCGGGAGGCGCTGCAGTCGGTGCAGGACACCGACGAGTTCACCTCGGCCCTGCTGCCGGTGGGCAACGGCCTGCTGGTCGCCGTCAAGGGCTGACCCCGAGAGGTCAGCCCCGGCGGGAGATCACCGTGTTCTTCCCGACGACGGTGATGCCGCCCTCGGACACGAAGAACCCGCGGGCCCGGTCGTGCTCGTGGTCGACGCCGATCTGGACGCCGTCGGGAACCACCGTGTTCTTGTCGAGGATCGCCCGGCGCACGACCGCGTTGCGGCCCACCCGCACCCCGCTCATGAGGATCGACGAGTCGACGGTCGACCACTTCTCGATCCACACGTTGGGGCCGAAGATGCTGTGGTCGACGTCGCCGCCGGAGATGATGCAGCCGGCGTTGACGATCGAGTCCTCCGCCGTGCCGCGCAGGGTGAACTTGGCGCCCGGCAACTGCGGCAGGCTGGTCCAGATCGGCCATTCGGAGTTGTAGAGGTTGAACTCCGGCTCGACCGTCACGAGGTCCATGTGGGCCTCGTGGTAGGCGTCGATGGTGCCCACGTCGCGCCAGTAGTTGAGGTCCTTCTCGGTGGCCCCGGGCACGACGTTGTCGCGGAAGTCGTACACCTGGGCGTCCCCGTCGCTCACGAAGCGGGGCACGATGTCGCCGCCCATGTCGTGGCGGGCGGTCGGGTCGTGGGCGTCGTCCTCCAGGGCCGCCACGAACGCGTCGCGGGTGAACACGTAGTTGCCCATCGACGCGTACGACTCGTCGGGCGAGTCGGGCAGCCCGGGCGGGTCGGCGGGCTTCTCGAGGAAGCTCTTGATGCGGTGGTCGGCGTCGGCGTCGATGATGCCGAACGCGGACGCCTGCGAGCGCGGTACCCGGATGCCGGCGATGGTGGCGCCGAGCCCGGAGTCGATGTGCGCCTGCAGCATCTGCCCGACATCCATCCGGTAGATGTTGTCGGCGCCGAAGACGACGACGTAGTCGGGATCCTCGTCGTTGATGAGGTTCATCGACTGGTAGATGGCGTCGGCGCTGCCCTGGTACCACCGGGGCCCGAGCCGCTGCTGGGCC
>JAJYQH010000336.1 GCA_021794705.1 Actinomycetes bacterium
GCAGCCCGAGGAGAAGGCGCGGGCCAGCAGCGCGACCATGAGGACGCCGGAGAAGTTGCGGTAGCCGGTCGTCGCGACCACCGTGTAGTCGGCGGTCTCGGCGCGCAGCGTCTCGCCGAGCACGAAGATGCGGAAGAACCCGTAGAGCACCATGCCGAGCACGCCGAGCATGAACGCGTAGGTGGGGATCGCGAAGAACGTGCCCGACTCCCGCACCCCGCGCAGGTTCATGCCCATGAGCACGACGATGACGACGACCGCGGTGAAGGCCTCGTGCCCCTGGAGCGCGGGGATCATCGCCTCGGCGTTCTGGACGCCGGACGACACCGACACCGCGACGGTCAGGACGTAGTCGACGAGCAGGGCGCTGGCGACCGTGAGTCCGGCCATCGGACCGATGTTGGTGGTCGCGACCTCGTAGTCGCCGCCGCCCGACGGGTAGGCGTGCACGGTCTGGCGGTAGCTCATCACCACGACGAGCATGACCAGCGCGACCGCGATGGCGATTCGCCACGAGAAGGCGAAACCGGCCATGCCCGCCAGGGACAGGGTGAGGATGATCTCATCGGGCGCGTAGGCCACCGAACTCAGGGCGTCCGAGGCGAACACCGGGAGGGCGATCCGCTTCGGCAGCAGCGTCTCCCCCAGTTGCGTCGACGCGAGTTTGCGTCCGACAAGCAGTCTTTTGGCGGCTCCGGACAGCTTCACGTGGCGACTGTACCGCGAGCCGTTCAGGGCGGGACGGGCTGCGGGCGGCGTCCCCCGGCCCGGCCGCGCGGGCGCTCGCGTGCGATAGCCTCGACGGGTCGCCCGCTCCACGGCGGCGCGGCCTGATCCGCCACTGCTCCGGAGGAAACGTGCACATCGTCATCATGGGTTGCGGACGGGTGGGAGCGACCCTCGCACGCAGCCTCGAGAAGCGGGGCCACGGGGTCGCCGTCATCGACGTCGACGTCGAGGCGTTCCGCCGGCTGGGGCCGGACTTTCAGGGCCTCACCGTCAAGGGGATGGGCTTCGACCGCGACGTTCTCATCGAGGCGGGCATCGAGCGGGCCGACGGGTTCGCCGCCGTGTCGAGCGGTGACAACTCGAACATCATCGCCGCGCGGGTCGTCCGCGAGGAGTTCGGCGTCCACAACGTGATGGCGCGCATCTACGACCAGGGACGCGCGGAGGTGTACGAACGGCTCGGCATCCCCACGGTCGCCACCGTCCGCTGGGCCGCCAACCAGGTGCTCCGCGGCCTGCTGCCGGAGGGGTCCGAGCCGGTGTGGCGCGACCCGGCGGGCAAGGTGCGTCTCGCGCAGGTCGGCACCGACCCCTCCTGGGTGGGGATGACCGTGGGTGCGATGCAGGAGGCCCTGCACGTCCCCGTGCCGTTCCTCGTCCGCTTCGGCGAGGGTCTGGTGCCGACGGCGTCCACCGTGTTCCAGGACGGCGACCTCCTCTACGTGGCGGTCGGGAACGACCGCCTCGACGAGGTCGAGACCCTGCTCGCCGGCACCCCACCGCAGCACTGAATCCCACTGGCCGGCCGGAGGCAGAGGAGAACACCATGCGTGTCGTCATCGTCGGAGCGGGCAACGTCGGACGCTCGATCGCCCGCGAACTCATCCACAACGGGCACTCGGTGCTGCTGGTCGACCGCGACCCGCGAGCGATGAAGACCGAGAGCGTGCCCGAGGCCGACTGGCTGCTCGCGGACGCCTGCGAGCTCGACTCGCTCAAGGAGGCCCGGCTCGAGACCGCCGACGTCTCGATCGCCGCCACCGGCGACGACAAGGTCAACCTGGTGCACTCGCTCCTGGCGAAGACCGAATTCGGCATCCCCCGCACCGTCGGGCGCGTCAACCATCCCCGCAACGAGTGGCTGTTCGACGAGAAGTGGGGTGTCGACGTCATGGTGTCGACGCCGCGGTTGATGTCCGCGCTCGTGGAGGAGGCCGTGACGGTCGGCGACCTGGTGCGGCTGTTCACCTTCAAGAAGGGGAGCACCAACCTCGTCGAGATGACCCTGCCGCACGAGAGTCCCTGTGTCGGCCGGAGGGTGGACGCCCTGCGGCTGCCCGGCGACGGCGTCCTTGTGGCGATCGTGCGGGACGGGCTGGCGCGGGCCCCTGAGCGCGACGCCGCCCTCGAAGGCGGCGACGAGCTGCTGTTCATCGTGTCACCGGAGTACGAAGAGGAACTCACCGAACTGCTCGCCCCGCGCGACTGACCTGCGGCGATCCCGTCCCTACCCGGCGCTCACGCCGCGTGTGGAGAAGCCGGTGCCCGCCGGCGTCCCCCGAGATTCGCACGGCCTGCATGGACGTGGCCCCCTGGAGGGTGGCTCACGCAGGCCGCGTGGATTCTGGGGAGGCCGGCCCGATGCCGCGGAGCCCGACAGGAGCGGACGCCGGCGCCAGGGCGACCCGTGGTGCGGGGACGTCGC
This sequence comes from Actinomycetes bacterium, assembly GCA_021794705.1. Taxonomy (GTDB): domain Bacteria; phylum Actinomycetota; class Actinomycetes; order Propionibacteriales; family Propionibacteriaceae; genus JAJYQH01. The sequence continues at coordinate 2,435 of JAJYQH010000336.1, forward strand.
GGAGCAGGCGGCGCCTGTCAGGAGGCGAGCAGCTGGTAGCGGGGGTTGAAGATCGTCCGGCGCCCGTCGGACTGGGTGAGGCGGCCGGTGACGCGGAGCCGGCGGCCGGCGACGATGCCGGGCACCGAGGGGCGCCCCAGCCACACCAGCCGCACCGTGCCCGTGCCGTCGTCGAGCTCGGCCTCGAGCCCGCGACCCGCTCCCGCGGTCGACAGGGTCAGCACGGTGATGCGTCCGACCAGGGTCACCTCGGTGCGCAGCCGGCACTGGTCGAGATGCTCTGTCGTCTCCTCCTCGGGGGCGGGGTCGGGAGGGGATGCGGGCCTGCCGCTCCTCCGCCACGCCCTCAGCAGCCGGGCCCCCACGCCGTTCGTGCCAGCCGACATAGTCATCATTGTCCGATGTTCGTGGCGTCCCGGGTGCGCTGCGTGCGCATCGCCCGGGAGCCGTGACGGAAGCGGTCAGGCGTCCTGGGCGGGCGGCTCGGCGAGGGAGATGTTGTCGGGCACGCTGAGCCAGACCAGATCGCCGGGAACCCGGGGCTGCGTGTCGCGCGAGACCACGAGGTTCTTGAAGAACTCGAGCAGGACGCCGGCCGAACCCGTGTTGTCGGCGCTCATCGCCGCCTCGCCCATGAGCGTGCCGCGGAGCAGCCACCGGGGCCCTTGCACGAGCCACACCCGGGACGCGTGCAGCATCTGCTCGCCCTGGGGCCCCTGGACGGGAACCAGACGGCGGATCTCGGTGCCGAAGGGGCCCTCGCCGAGGGTGACGTTGCCGCCGCCCTGGGCCGCGCCCTCCTGGAGCGCCGCCCGCACCTCCGGGATCATCGACGACCTGGCCGGCGCGGCGAACAGGGCGACCTCGAGGCCCGACGACCCGTGCAGGGCCATGAGGGCCTGCACCCGCTGCGACTCCTGCTCGATCTGCAGCTGGATCGCGACCTCGGGGTCGGGGGTGACGACGAGGCTGCCGAAGTCGAGGCGCTCGATGCCGGAGTCGGCGTCGGTGGACAGGTCGACCTCGGTGATGTCGAAGGGGCCGTCGTCACGCCAGTCGCGCGACTCGTCGAGGGCGAGCCACTCGTCGGAGGCCGACTCGTCGTCGATGGGCTCGTCGTCGGCGATCATCTCGTCGTCGACCTCCTCCTCGTCGGCGTCGTCGTCGAGAGCGTCGAGCTGGTCGTCGTCGAGGTCACCGACCTGACCGACCTCGTCGTCGGACCTTCTACGGCGAAAGATCACCGGGAACTCCCCTCGTCTCGAATGTCCCGTCAACTCTACCGGTCGGCCTTCGGGCCCCAGGACGCGACGCCCCCGGTCGATCCGTGGCCGCCGGCCCCGCGGCTCGAGCCCGGCAAGTCGTCCACTTCGAGCCAGTCGACCTGGGCGACCCG
>JAJYQH010000114.1 GCA_021794705.1 Actinomycetes bacterium
AGACGTTGATGTTCTCTCCAAGCGGGTCATACGCCGAGCCGACTGAGGGTCCGATTGCTGGCACCGGCGAGGCGCTGAGGGTGGGCCAGGGACAGGTACTGCCTTGGTCGTGGTGGGCGACCAGGGCCATGAGGTCTCCCAATCCTCACGTTGGCGAGTCCAGATCGCCTGCTAGACGGCGTTGAGGACGAAGCCGGCGGTCGGGGACGCGGCAGCGCGCCATCCTGAGGATGCGGCGGGCGTAGTCGCCGATCGCGAACGCCATTACGCCCTAGCGCGTCCCTGGCCCATTCGGGACGTGAGCCCATTTCTTGGGCACGGTGGCAGCAACAGAGATGATCGAAGGATCACGGCTAGGATGAACCACTTCAGGAAGTTCGGGCGCTAGGCCGTTGACTTGTACGACTCCACGCTCGGGGCCAGGGTCCGAGGCATCGGGGAGGATCCCGGCGTCGTGGGTGGCACGTTGCGTCAGTGGCTTGAGGCGTACGGGACCGGCAAGAAGACCGCCGCCGATGGGACGCTTACCCCAGCCCCCTGCGGTGCCTGACGGCTGCCCGCGCCAGGGATCGGCAAGACACTCAAGCAGCGAGTGGTGCGGGTTGAGACCGAGAACCCCGGTTGCGGACAGCGACGACGAAATTGATCCATGAGCGGGAGCTCCTGGCAACGGGTGGACATGTATTTCGCCGGGGAGACGCGCTGGCGAGTCGCTTTCCAGTTCGTGGCCGACAACTCGACCACCTTCTCGATGATGTGACTGAGCCAGTTCGTGCAGATCGAGCGCTCGTCCTAGTACGCGTGGAGGTCCGGGGCCGGGTGCGCTTATCGGGCCACTCGCCCGGCCGCTGACGTGGTGTTGACGGAGCGGACCGGGTTCATCTACTACAGCGACAACACTGTCGAGGCGCCGCGGCTGACCGCTGAAGTCACGACGGCGTCGGCCGGTGAGCGGGTGAACCGCAGGCGGATCCCCCGGTTGATGCGCAAGACCTCGATGATCGGCTACGTGAAGAAGCGCCGGGTCGCACGACGATCCCCAGTCAGGCCGAGCAGACGGTTCTCGACCTGCTCGGGCGCGACTACACCGCCCCCGGACCCAAGCGTCACTATCTCGGCGACATCACCTGCCTCCCCATCGGCCACGCCAGCAACCTGAACCTGGCCACCGCGATCGACTGTTACAACCGGCGCCTGACCGGTTGGGCGATCACCGACCCCATACGCGCCGAACTCGTCGAGTCCGCGTTCAAGGACGCCGCCGAAAGCGGAACCAACAACGAACCTGCCGCCGGCCCAGGGCCGACGGCAGGTCGTGGTGAACGGCGGGGAGGTGGTCAGCTCTCCACGCGCTCCCCGGTGGTCGGGTTGAGGAACAGCCGGGCGCCGTGCGGGTGCGAGAAGTCGAACATGTTCGTGATCGATCCGCCCCACGTGTCGGCGGACCCGCCCGGGATCCGCTCGCCGTGCAGCCAGTTGTCCTCGATGAAGCTCACGACCGAGGTCTGGCTGGACAGGGTGTTGTCGACGTAGTTGGTCTTCGCCCACGGCGAGATGACCATCATCGGCAGCCGCGGGCCGAAGCCGCAGCGGGCCTGCTGCCCGTCGAACACCTTGGCCGTGTCGGTGCCGCAGGAGCCGGCACCGGTCAGCGCGTCCAGCGGGGTCTGCGACTGGTTGAGCACCGGACCCATCTGGTGGTCGTACCAGCCGTCGCTGTCGTCGTAGTTGAGGACGACGGCGGTGCTGCTCCACGACGGCAGCTTCTGCAGCCGGTTGATCGTGTCGACGAGGAACTTCTGCTCATCCAGCGGGTCGGAGTAGCCGGCGTGGCCGTCCTGGACGTCGGGGGCCTTGAGGTACGAGACCGCCGGCATGTGTCCGGAGTTCGCGGCCGCCCAGAAGTCGCGCAGGTCGTACTGGTGGTTGGCCTGGTCCTGCCGCCCGATCATCGCCACCGACGAGGGGGGCAGGTGCTGCGGGTTGGCCGTCGACCGGTAGAACTGGAACGGCTCGTGGTGCGGGTTGTAGTCCTTGATCGTCGCCCCGCCGACGTTGGTCGACGAGCCCTGGCACACCTGCGCCTGGTTGTAGCTGGACGCCTTGCCCGGCACGTACCCGGGGTTGGAGAACCCGCCCTGGAACCAGCCCCAGCTCACGCCGCTCTTGTCGAGCAGGTCGCCGATGTTCTGGCCGCCCATGGCGATGGTCCTGGAGGCGCTGTTGCCGTCCTGGGTGTAGGAGCACAGGTCGTAGGCGGGGTCGGCATCGCTGTACATCGTGCCGCTGCCCTGGGCCTCGGACGTGCCGGGGGTCGGGGCGGGGAGGTTGGTCGCGCTGAAGCCGCTGCAGGCCGGTGCGCCGTACACCGCGGAGGCGGGGCCGCAGATGGCTCCGTAGGTGTTGCCGGAGGTGACGTTGATGGCGCCGGGCGACGAGGGGCCGTACGTCGTGCCGTAGGAGTTGTCGCTCATGGCGAAGCGCTGGGCGTAGTTCCACATCCCGGTCACCGTGTTGCCGTCGTAGTAGTCCATCACCAGGTTCGGCGCCGACTTGTCGGGGGCGCCGCACGACTCGTTGTTGGTGTACTGGACGAACTTGTCCATGAGGCCGTGGTCGGCGGCCTGCTGCTCCTGCGTATAGCCGTGGCCCTGGTCGCAGGTGAGCGCCATGTCGGGGCCGAGCCGCGAGGGGTTGGCCGAGTTCGGGTTGTTGGTCAGCAGCGCCCCGGTGAGACCGTTGACGCTCGGCGTCCCCTTGGCCGCGCGGAATGCGGGCTCTCCCGGCTTGTTGGCAGCGACGGGGTAGGTACCGAAGTAGTGGTCGAACGAGACGTTCTCGCCGAAGATGACGACGAGGTGCTTGATCGGGGTGGCGGTGGCGGCCCCGCGCGGGCCGTCGTCCGCGGACGCCGACATCGGGCCGGTCAGCACGGCCGCGCCCAGGCCGAGGATGGTGGCACCGGCGCCGGCCACCATCGTGAGACGACTTCTGCGTCGCATGGACTTTCGCTCCTTCTGTGGGGGACGTCCCCAGCCTGGTGAGAGCGGGTTACGGCTGGGAGAACGCCGGGCCAACGATCGTCGACGATCGCCTGAACTTCTGTTCCCCGGAACCGGCCGATGTATGCGCCGGGAGCAGCCCTACCCGAGGGCGTCGAGCACCGCGAGGTCGTGGAGGTCCTGCGGGCGGGGCTTGTACCCCTCGTGGAACGTCCGCTGCAGCGCCGCGGAGATGCACTGCACCACCCGGCCCCCGATCGCCCCCTGGGTGAACTGGTCGGACGGGTACACGAAGCGGACGCCGTCGAGCCCCCTGAGGACGCCGGTGCCCCCGGCGTCGAACGCGAGCGGGTGCAGGTCGACCCATCCCCCAGGGCCGCCACCCAGCTCGACCCGCGTCGGCAGCCAGTCGGTCTCCACGGCGAACCCGAGGCCGCCGAGAGCGGCCAGCGCCTCCGCGAGGTCGTCGTCCCGGATCGCGAGGTCGAGATCGCGGTGCTCCCGGGTGACCCGTCCCGCCAACGCCTCCACCCCCCAGCCGCCGACCACCCACGCCGGCACGTCGGCGTCCGTGAGGGTCTCGAGCACCGTCAGCACCTCGTTCGCCCGCATGAGTGCCCACTATGCACCCACCCGCTCAGCGAGGTCTCAGCCCGGCTGGGAAGCATGGCTACGGCGGACGCCGTGTCGCCGCCGGGGAGGAGCCTCATGAGCCAGGACAGGACTGCGTCAGGACGGTGGTCGCTCACGCGTCCGGGCGCGCTCCGCGTGCCGCAGATCAC
>JAJYQH010000178.1 GCA_021794705.1 Actinomycetes bacterium
CGAGAAGGGGATCTGGGCGGCCGTGTCGGCCAGGATCAGCCCTTGGTAGGAATTGAGCAGATTGATGTCGTTGAACAGGGTGTAGAGGGCATTCGCGATGACGATGGCCGGAATCATCTGGGTGATCAGGAGCACGAAGACGAACGACCGCATGCCCCGCAACCTGAAGTGGGCCAGCCCGTACGCCGCCGGCGTGGCGATGACGAGGGTGAGGATCACCGTGCCGGTGGACACGATCAGGCTGGTGACGAGGTTTCTGCCCTGTTGGTGAATGGCGGTCTGGTAGCCCGCGAGCGTCGCGTGGAGAGGGAGCGGGGACGTCGTCGCGGCACCGGAGTTGGCCTGCAGGCTGCTGTTGATCATCCAGTACACCGGGAAGACCATGATGGCCAGGAAGATGATTCCCAGCACCGTCATGGGCCACTGGCGCGAGCGGGCGGCCCACTGGCGGGAGGCCGACGGTGCGCCGGTCTGCCCTCCTCGCCGATCCGCAAGCACGGGAGTTGCCGTCATTCGTCGATCTCCTTCCGGGTCATGCGGAGATATGCGAGCGCGAACGCCAGGGACACGACGATCAGCACGTTGCTGACGGCCGCTCCCTGTCCGAAGACGAACTGGACGAACGACTTCTGGTACGCCCACGTGGCGAGGGTCTGAGTGGAGTTGGCGGGGCCGCCACCCGTCAGGCCGAGAATGATGTCGACGACCTTGAGCGTGTACACCACACCGAGCACGACGACCACGCTCACCACCGACCGAATGCTCGGCCAGGTGATGTGCCAGAACGCCTTCCAGCCCACGGCGCCGTCCAACGCCCCTGCCTCATAGAGTTCTTCAGGGACGGCCTGCAGACCGCTGTACAGAATGGTCGTGTTGAACGGGATGCCCAGCCAGATGTTCACCATGATCACCGTGATGAGCGCGAACGTCGGGCTGACCAGCCACGGTACGGGTGCTATTCCGAAGAGCCCCAGGAACTGGTTGAGCACACCACTGCCCTGGTCGAGCATCCACTTCCAGACGGCGGCGGATGCGATCAACGGCAGCAACCACGGCAGCAGCAGCAGTGAGCGCAGGAATCCACTGAGCGGGAAATGCCGCCGGAAGAACAACGCCAACCCCAGCCCGATGATGAACTGGAACACGATCGATCCGACGGTGAACAGGGCCGTATTCACCACCGTCGTGACGAAGATCGGATCGTCCACGATCGTGCGATAGTTGGCGAGCCCGACCCAGGGGGCCGCCCCGGTGAAGAATGTCGTCGTCGAATAGTTCTCGAGCGACATCGTCAGATTCTTCACAATCGGATATCCGAAGAACACGAGCACGAAAACCATCGCCGGGGCGACGAAGGCCCAGCCCGTCACAGACCGCGAATACCTGAGTCGACGTCGTGGGTCGTGCGTATCCGGCGTTGGCCTTCTGCTGCCTCCCGCACGTTCGGCTTGCGCGGCGCTCATGTGATCCCTCCTTTGCGGACCGGCGAGCTTGGCGGGGCGCCGAGGGCCACCCCGCCAAGAGTCGGATCAGTGATTCGAGGCCTGCCCCTGCTGCAGGGCCGCGGCAGGTGATGCCTTGCCGGTGAGCGCCAACTGGACGGCTGTGTAGATGGAGGTGGCCGCCGTGGGCCACTTCGGCCCCAGTTCTGCCGTGCGGGCGCGGGCGGTTTTCACCGTCTCGACGAAGGACTTCACCTGCGGATCGGACTGCGCGACGGTGGCCGCGGTGGCCTCGTCGGCGGGGACGTTGCCCGACACCTTCGAGATCTTCAGCTGCATCGCGGGGGTGTTCAAGCAGGCAACGAACTTGGCGGCAAGGGACATCTTCGTCTTGTTTCCCGTCTGAGGAACGTTGAACGTCTCACCACCCAGGGGAGCCACGACCTTCTGCGAACTCGTCGGCGTGGGGATGGGGACGCTCGCGAACTTCAGCCCCTTCGTCGCGTTGAGGGCAGGGAGTTGCCACGGGCCGTTGATCATCATCGCCGCCTTGCGCGCGATGAACTGGTTGTTCACGTCGGCCTGCGCCCACGTCACCGAGCTCTTCGACATCGAACCGTCGTTCTGCAGGTCGACGACGAACTGCAGAGCCTGTGTCGCGCCCTGACTGTCGATGTTCTTCTCGTCGCCGCCGCTGGTCCAGAAGAACGGCAGGAACTGCCAGGTTCCCTCGTAGGTGTTGATGTTGCTCATGGCGAACCCGTAGACGCCCTTGCTCGGGTTCGTGAGCTTCTTGGCATCGGCGCGCAGTTCGTCCCACGTCTTCGGTGGAGTCACCCCGGCAGCCTTCAGCATGTCCTCGTTGTAGAACAGCGCGATCGAGTTGATGACGGGTGCGATTCCGTAGAGCTTGCCCTGATAGGTGCCGGCCTGAACGACGGCCGGCACGTCGCCTGCGGGCGCAGAGACCCCGAAATCCGACAACGGCGCCAGGGCTCCGGTCTGCGCGATCTGCTGCACATCGGGGTTGTCCAGCATCAGCACGTCGGGCAACGTCTTCGACGATGCCTGCTGAAGAACCTTCGCGATCAGGGCGGCACCCGCGATATGCACCGGGTTGACGTCAACCCCGACCTGACCGGCGCAATCCTGGTAGATGGGGTCGTAGGTCTTGGTGTAATAGTCCTCGACCGTCAGGCTCTGCTTCCCACTGGACGAGGTGGTTCCCGAACCGGAGGAACATGCCCCGAGTCCCAACGCGAGCGCGGCCACGCCCGCAATTGTTGCAGTGATGCGCGACTTCTTCACGGATAGCTCCTTTGCTGAGCGGTTATGCACGCCGACAATCACGGCGCATTGAGGCGTCGTTCGGTAAAGCGCTTCACCAGCATCGGTGACCTCGTCCGGTTGAGATCTCCCAGGAAGCGCTTGTCGTCAATCTGAGCATCCGTGACAGCCAAAGTCAAGCGCTTAACCGAACTATCTCGCCGGAGAGTGGAATACTTGTCCCCGCCGGCGAGCAGCGAGGGGGAGAGTCAACCGTGGTCACGATGAAGCAGGTGGCGAAGCGCGCTCAGGTGTCGATCGCCACCGTGTCGTTCGTCGTCAACGGCACCAAGCCGGTGCTGCCCGAGACCCGACAGCGCATCCTCGAGGCGATCGACGAGCTCGGCTACCGTCCCAACGCGGCGGCGCGGACGCTGGCCAGCCGCAAGTCGCGCATCGTGGCGCTCATCTACCCCCTCCTCGACCAGCACAACCACCACGCGTTCATCGAGGGCGCGGCAGCCGTAGCCGCCCAGCACCAGTACAGCCTCGTGCTCTGGCCCATCCACAGCGACAACGCGACGACCGAGATCGCCTCGCTCATCCAAGCCGGGTTCGCCGACGGGGTGTTGCTCATGGAGGTGCAACTCGAGGACGAACGGGTGCGCCATCTCAAGCAGGCCCAGGCCCCGTTCGCTCTCATCGGCCGCACCAAGGACCTCTGCGGCATCGACTACGTCGACATCGACTTCGAACTGACGACACGCACCGTCGTGGACGACCTCCTGGCCCTGGGGCACCGGCACTTCGCACTCATCGTTGAAGAGCTGAGCGGCACCCCACTGGCCGACTACGGTCCTCCCCTGCGCACGGAACAGGCCTTCGAGGAGGCGATGCAGGAACGAGGACTGACCGGCCACGTCCTGAGGGTCCGACACGACGCCAGCCGCGTCCGCGACCTCGCGAACGAGCTCGTCGGCCGGTTCCCCGACACCACCGCGGTCATTTCGATGTCGGACGAGGCGAGCGTCGCTCTGGCGGGGGGCTTCCGCATGCTGGGCATACGCATCCCC
>JAJYQH010000216.1 GCA_021794705.1 Actinomycetes bacterium
GAGACGACCACCGCCACCGCTCCGACCCCGACCCCGGGTCGGCCACCTCCTGGTGCTGCTGGGGCTCGCCCTCGCCGTCTGCCTGCTGCCGGCGGCGGCGTGGGCCGAGGGCGCGGCGTTCACGGTTCGCCCGCTCGACACGCCGGTCACGGCGGGGTTCGATGGGCCGCCCGCTCCGTGGCTGCCCGGCCACCGGGGCGTCGACTTCGCCGCGCTGCCGGGCACGCCGGTGCGGGCGCCGGCCGACGGGGTGGTGAGTTTCACCGGCACCGTGGTCGATCGTCCCGTCCTCACGCTGCGGCATTCGGCCATCGGGGGACGCGAGGCGCTGAGCAGCTTCGAGCCCCTCGTGGCCTCCGTCAGGGCCGGCCAGTGGGTCCGTGCCGGGCAGCTCGTGGGCTGGGCGGGCGACGGCGGTCACTGCGGAGGCCGGTGCGTCCACTGGGGGGTGCGGGTGGGCGACGGGTACGTCGATCCGCTGGCGTTGCTCGCCGCCTCGGTGCGCCTGCTGCCGCTCGACGCCCGACCGATCCCACTTCCCGTGGTGTGGCCGGCCCCACCGGCGCCACCGGCACCGATGAGGGGCGGGCCGATCGCCGCCCGCGCGCCCCTGCCCGCCGACGTGCTGCTCCGCGCCGTGCTCTCGGTGGTCTGAGATCGGGTGGGTCGATGGACACCGACCCGCCGTCACGCTCTCGGGTGGGCCTGGCGGAACGCCGAGCGGAGCCTCTCGTCGGTCACGTGGGTGTAGATCTGGGTGGTGGCCAGCGACGCGTGACCGAGCATCTCCTGGACGCTGCGCAGGTCGGCCCCGCCTTCGAGCAGGTGGGTCGCCATCGCGTGCCGCAGACCGTGCGGGCCCTGGTCGGGAGCGTCGGGCACCGACTGCACCGCCTCGTGCACCACCCGCCGCACGATCCGCGGGTCGATCCGGGCTCCGCGGCGGCCGAGGAAGAGCGCGTGCCCCGAGTCGGCGCCGGCCCATTCCGACCGCCTCTCCAGCCAGCGGTCGACCGCGACAAGGGCGGCGCCGCTCACCGGCACGCTCCGCTCCTTGTCGCCCTTGCCCAGCACGCGCACCACCGCCGTGGCCGTGTCGACGTCGCCCACGTCGAGGCCGCACAGCTCGCTCACCCGCAGCCCCGAGCCGTAGAGCACCTCGAGGATCGCGACGTTGCGGGGGCCCTCGGCGTCCTCGGCCTCGCCCGCCCTGGCGATCGCGGCGGCCATCATCTCGGACGCCTCGCGGCTCGACAACGAGCGCGGCAGCCGGCGGTGCACCCGGGGCGACCGCAACTCGGCGGCCGGATCGCGCCCGATCATCCCCTCATCGAGGAGCCAGGCGAAGAACACCCGGGCGGCACCCGCCCGCCGCTGAAGGGTGGCCGTGGCCACGCCGCGGGCCTGCATCGCGGCCAGCCAGCCCCGCAGGTCGCGCAGCGTGATCTCCTGAAGGTCGCGGCCGAGGCCTCCCGCGTAGGTGAACAGGTCGGTGAGGTCGCCGACATAGGCACGAACGGTGTTGACGGAGTTGTGCCGCTCCAACCGCAGGTGCCGTTCGAACTGCTCGACCACGGCCCTCGCCTGAGGGGTGACCCGCGACTCCGGCTCGTCGATGCCCGTCGCGCCCGCGGCGGTGTCCCGGGTCACAGCAACACCCGCGCGGCACCCTCCACCGGATGCCGGATCACCTCGACGAGTTCCGACCCCTGCATCCGGTGGGCGACCACCTCGCCACTGTCCTGGAAGGCGAACCAGAGCAGACCGTGGCCAAGCTGCATGTCCCGGGGAAGGTCGCCCCCGCAGGGCGCCTCCCACTGCAGGGAGAGGCTGCCGTCGGCGTCCCAGGCGAAGCGGGCGACGGTGTTGACATCACGGTTCGCGACGAGGAGTCCGTCGTCGTGCAGCAGCACCGCGGAGGGCTTGGGACGGCGGCCGCTGCCGCTCGCCGACACCCGGCCGACGATCATCCACTCGCCCTCACGGTGACGCAGCGAGAGCACCTCGCCGCTCAACTCGCCGACGACGACGATCTCGTCGCGGCCGCGGAGCCGGAGATGGCGGGGTCCGAAGCCGGGCGGCACGACGATCGGCAGGTCTTCGGCGACGTCTCCGTCCGGCCCCAGCGAGAGGCGGCGGATGACGTCGCTGCCGAGGTCGTTGACGAGGACGTGGCCCGGATCCGTCCACACCGCCTCGTGGGCGTGCGGCTGGTCCTGGCGCCCGGCGACCGGGCCGCTGCCCTCGAACGTCACCAGGCGGCGGTCCGCGTGGGTGAGATCGCCGTCGGAGGCGTTCGCGATGACCAGCGCCGACCCCGACCCGTAGTTGGCGACGGCGAGATGGGCGCCATCGGGGCTCACCGACACGTGACAGGCGTCCGCCCCCTGGGTCGGTGTCGAGGAGACGAGGGCGAACCCGTCGGCGTCGTGGCTGACGACCGAGACCCTGCTCTCGGGGAGCTCGCTCACGGCGACGATCCGGCCGTCAGGGGCCCAGGTGGTCCAGCTCGGCGAGGGCAGGGCGAGCTCGGCTTCGCGCACCAGCCGGTCGCCCTCGACGCGGAAGCGCTGCAGACCCGACGCGCCCGAGGCGTCCGTGTAGCGGCCGACGGTGATCCGGGGGATGGCAGCGTCCATGACCCGACCTTACGTCCGGCGGCCACCCGGGAGGAACGGCGCGCGAGGCGTCGCCGCCTGTGGCGGGACGGTCGGGCTCCCGTACTAGGTTGGGGCGCATGACCGACTCCCCCGCCGTTCCTGACGTCCTGTTCACCAACGCGCACGTCGTTCCGATCGTCGGCGAGCCCTTCGACGGCGACGTCCTGGTACGCGACGGACGGATCGCGGCGCTCGGCACGGGCCTGGCCGACCAGCTCTCCCTCGGCGAGGGCGGCATCGAGACCGTGGACGCCGGCGGCCGCTGGCTGCTGCCGGGCCTGGTCGAGGCGCACGGGCACGTCGGCATCCACGAGGAGGCGCACGGCTGGGCCGGCGACGACACCAACGAGGCCGGCGAGTCGAACGGCGCGAAGTTCCGGGCGCTCGACGCGATCCACCCGACCGACGAGGGCTTCCGCGACGCGCTCTCCGGCGGCGTCACGTCGATCGTCGTGAAGCCCGGGTCCGCGAACCCGATCGGCGGCCAGACCGTCGCGCTCAAGACGTGGGGCCGGATCGTCGACGAGATGGTGATCCGCCAGCCGTGCAGCATGAAGTCGGCGCTGGGCGAGAACCCGAAGAACTACAACTGGAACAACCAGAAGCGGCCGCCGAAGACCCGCCAGGCGGTGGCGTCGCAGATCCGCGAGGCCCTCGTCGAAGCCGTCAACTACCGCGAGCGGCTGGAGCAGGCCGAGCGCGAGGGCAAGCACGCCGACCGCAACCTCACCAACGAGGCGCTCGGGCTGGTCCTCGACGGCACCATTCCGTGGTGCCAGCACTGCCACCGGGTCGACGACATCGCCACCGCGCTGCGGCTCTCGGAGGAGTTCGGCTACCGCCTCGTGGTCAACCACGGCACCGAGGCCCACCTCATCGCCGACGTGCTCGCCGACAGGCGGGTTCCGGTCATCATCGGGCCCCTGTTCACCTCCCGCTCCAAGCAGGAACTGGAGAACCGGTCGATCAGCAACCCCGGGCGGCTGGCACGGGCCGGCGTCCTCATCGCCATCACCACCGACGCGCCGGTCGTGCCGATCAACTTCCTCGTCCACCAGGCGAGCCTGGCGGTGAAGGAGGGCCTCGACCCCACCGTCGCCCTCGAGTAGA
>JAJYQH010000369.1 GCA_021794705.1 Actinomycetes bacterium
CTGCTCGCCGTCGGCAGGAACGTCCTCGCCGCCAACTCCGACGACGACTCGGTGACGAGCATCGACACGTCCCGGCAGGAGGTGGGCCGCACATTCAACGTCAACCCGGCCCCCGGGGCGCCCTTCGGGGCGTCACCCGACGGACTGACCATGCTGGACGCCCACCACCTCGCCGTGAGCCTCGGGCGGGACAACGCCATCGCCCTCTACAACTACTCGGACGCTCAGGCCGAGCCCTCGTTCGACGGGCTGATCCCCACCGGCTCCTACCCCTCAGGCGTGGCCTTCGACGCCCCGCTCGACCGGCTGGTCGTCGCGAGCGAGCAGGGGATCGGCTCGACCACCGGACCGAACGGGACCATCAACGAGGGACAGGGAACGACGCCGGGAGCCGGTTCGGTGACCTCGCACCTCGGCTACAACTTCCTCGGCACCGTGCAGACGGTCGCCGCGCCCAGCGCCCAGCAGATGCAGCAGTGGACCCAGCAGGTGTTCGCCGACAACCAGTGGAACGGGCTGGTGTCTCGAAACCAGGCCGGGGGAGCGGATGCCCGGCCGGTACCCGTCCCGACGAGGATCGGCGCCCCGTCGACGATCAAGCACGTGTTCCTCATCGTCAAGGAGAACCGCACCTACGACCAGGTGCTGGGCGATGACCCGCGCGGCAACGGCGACCCGAGCCTGGCCCAGTTCGGCAAGACGATCACCCCGAACATCCACACGCTCGCCACTCAGTTCCCGCTCATCGACAACCTCTACTCCGACGGGACCAACTCCGCCGAGGGCCACCACTGGCTCGACCAGGCGTTCGTCAACAACTACATGCAGCAGATGTACGGCAGCTACGCCCGGTCGTACCAGACCGGCGACCCGTTGTCGGACGTCAAGAGCGGCTGGATCTGGGAGAACGCCCAGCAGCACGGCAAGTCGGTCGTCAACTACGGCGAGCAGATCGACAGCTACACCGACGCCTCAGGCCAGGGGACGGCGGCCAACAGCTGGGACAAGTGGATGCACGACGCCGACGTCCTCGCGGGGAAGCAGCCGGGCCCGCTCGACTACCCGCTGGGCACCTACACCGCGAAAACCGACATCCCCTCCCTCGCCAAGGTGACCGTCCCCGACTTCCCCAACTTCGACCTCAACATCCCTGACCAGTACCGCGCCGCGCTGTGGCAGAAGTACTTCAGGCAGTACACCTCGGCGTCCGACAAGGGCCCCAAGGCTGTGCCCGACCTCAACCTGCTGTGGCTGATGAACGACCACACCGAGGGGACGCGGCCGGGCGCGGTGGCTCCGGTCGCCCACGTGGCCGACAACGACCTGGCCCTCGGCAAGATCGTCGACACGATCTCCCACAGCAAGATCTGGAAGGACAGCGCGATCTTCGTCATCGAGGACGACAGCCAGAACGGAGTCGACCACGTCGACGGGCACCGCAACCCGACCCTCGTCATCAGCCCCTGGGCCCGGAGGGGTGCGGTGGTGCACACCTACTACAGCCAGCTCAACCTCATGCGCACCATCGAACAGATCCTCGGGCTGCCGCCGATGAACCAGCAGGACCTCACGGCCGAGCCGATGTACGACGTGTTCACCGACAAGCCGGACTTCAGGCCGTACAGCTACCTGCCGGAGACGGTGTCGCTCGACCAGCGGAATCCCACCACGGCCTCGCTCAACACCCAGACGCTGGTCGGCAGTGCCTCGAGCCCGGCGACCGGCCAGGTGGAGCTCGCCTGGGCGAAGTGGGCGCAGAAGCAGGACTGGCACTCGGAGGACATGGTGAACATGGCTCAGGACAACCGGGACATCTGGTATTCCGGGCACGACTTCTCCGTTCCCTACCCGGGCGACTCGAGGGTGCTCCTGCCGTCACAGGTGCCCGGCGCCGGCCGCTGAGGCGCATGCTCCCGGGCTGAACCCGGCGTCGACAACAGGGCGCGCACTCCTGCCGGGAGGCGGGGTGCGCGCCCCTGTCGCGTCCCCTCCCGGGCATCCCAGGTGGGGCGCCCTGGCCAAGGGTGAACCCGTGCTGCAGGGTTCATCTCGCACCGTTTTCGCTTGCCGGAGCCCCATGTTAGTGTCTGCGGCGTGGACCCCCGGGCGGGGTTCGAGCACGTACGGGACCCGCCCGCCCGCCATGGACTCGGACCGGCCACCTCAGCCACCGAGTCACCCATCGAACCTTCGCGAGCGCGGTTCCCGTCTCGCCCCACGGCAGGTCCGAGCGCGGCCGGCTGCCGCCCCCCTGACCGCTCAACTTCCCCTGAGGGCAAGGACATATGCATCGACGCAACGCTGTGGAGCCCGATCCTCCCGGACGCCGCCGGCCTCCGGCACCCGGGCGCGGGCTGGCCGCTCTGGTCACGCTGGCCAGCCTGGTCGTCGTCGCCGCGAGCATGGTGACGAGCACCGGCCGCGCCTTCGCGGGGAGCATGCCCGCGAACGACTGGAGCTTCTACGTCACCAGCATGAACGACGGCACCGCGTCGACCCTCGGCTGCAATCAGGGCAAGTACGACGCCTCGCACGGTCGGATCAACAGCGACGTCACCCTCGACTTCGGCGGCCAGAACTCCACCAACGGCGGCACGCTGCTGCCGTTCAGCAACACGTCCGTGTCGTACGGGGCGATCGAGGCCTACGCCGAGAACTTCGCCTACAACTACTGGAACTGCACGGCGTCCGACAGCACCTCGCAGCTCACGCTGTCGCTGGGCACGAACACCTCCGCCTACGAGGTCAACAGCGCCGGCGGGGCTGCGTGGGCCGGGGTCGTCAACGCGGTGACCAGCTACCTCAGGAGCCATGGGTACGGCCAGGTGGTGGTGTGGGGAGCCAGCGACATCGAGGTGGAATGGGACACCTACGCGCACACCGCGGCGTGGGAGTCCGGCTATGCCGCGCACACCTCGGCGATGTACGTCGATTACGGTGACGCGTCGGGGTGCCCGCCCTACGGCGGCTGCGCCAACGGGTGGACCCAGTCGGACGTGTACGACATCGCGTGGGGCTTCGCCCCGGCGCAGGTGGAACCGGAGATCTACTACCAGTCCCAGGGCACCGAGTGGGCGTCGGTCTCCAACACCCAGGGACGGATCCACTTCTGGGCCGTCCTCGACGAGTACAACCTCGACAACACCACCCTGTCGCCGTCCGGCGCGTGGGCGGCTCTCGGATGCTCGACCGGGGCAGAGTACTGCTCCGACAAGACGCAGATTCACAAGGCGAACTGAAGGATCCCGCGATGAACCTCTCCAAGAATCCGAACCGGGAAAACCGGGCTGTCCGGTCCAGCACCAGACGCGTCGCCTATGTGGCGGTGGCCGGCGTGGCCGTCATCGGGCTCGGCGTCGGCATCGCCCAGGCGCAGCAGGGCGAGTCGCCCCGGTCGCACGCACTGCGCCTGGCTCAGGAACAGGCCGCCTCGATGCCGTCGGCCAAGGCGAAGCTGTTCACCGACGGCGTCGCCCGCGCCTTCCCGTCGAAGGGGGCCGCGAAGCCCGCCCAGGTCGCCGGCCCCGCCGCCGCTCCCGGAGCGGCCCACGCGAACGTCCCGGACGCCCGGGTGCCCGGCATCTCCGACCTTCGGCAGGCGCCGTTCGCGCCGGTCGACTTCGCCGTGCAGAACTCGTACTCGGCGAAGGTCAAGGGACGCTGGTACATCGCGTACGCCGGCACCGTCGGCGGCAACAAGGCTGACGCCGGACAGGGCGGCGTCCGGGTGGTGTCGGCCGACCCGGGAGCCAACACCAACC
>JAJYQH010000099.1 GCA_021794705.1 Actinomycetes bacterium
GCAGTGTGCGGTTGTTCCGATCGGGCTTCCGGGCAGCGGCGCGGCGACGGCCCTCGCCGACGCGATCGACGCCCCGCTGTCTCCGGTGGTCGTCACCGACGGGGGGTCTGCCGAGGGCGCCGTGGCGGGTGACACGGCGGTGCTCGCCGTCGTGGCGTCCGAGGCCTCCGACCGGTTCGCCGCCGGCTCCGGCCTCGTCGGCGCCGCCCTCGATGCCCTGCTCGCTGCGCACCCGTCGGTGCGCGACATCTACCTCGACGTCACGGGGGGCGGCTGGCACGACGGGGGAGCCGGGCTGCTCTCGGCGCTCGGCGCCCGCGCCGACGTCACCCTCGACGCCGGGGTCGACGGACTGCGCGGCATCACCGCCATCGACCTCTCGCCGGCGGTCGCGCGGCTGGGGGGCCGCCGGATCACCCTGGTGGCGGCCACCGAGGACGCCGGGTCACCGCTCACCGGGCTGCGGGGGATCACCTCGCGGCTCGGGGGACGTGACGACCTGCCGCTGGAGCGCCAGCTCGAGATCGACCAGGCCCTGCAGGATCTGGCGGACGCCTGCCGGCGGGCGGGGGGCGCGGCGAGCGGCATCAGCCGCGGCGGATCGTCCCACGGCGGCCTGGGCTTCGCGGTGCTGACCCTGGGTGGACGGGTCCAGCGCGGGCTGGACGTCTGCTCGGGGCTCACCGGACTCTCGGCATCGGTGGCGCAGGCCGACCTCGTGGTCACCGGATGCGACGAGCTCGACTTCGGCCACTGGGACAAGACCGCGGTCATCGAGATCGCGGCCGAGGTGGGTGCGGCAGTGCCGGTCATCGCGGTGGCCCGGGAGAACCACATCACCGCCCGGGAACTGCGCAGCCAACTCATCGAATCGGCGCACTCGCTGCAGGTCGCCCCCGCGTCCGATCCCCTCGGGGCGGACCGGGCCCGGGTGATGTCGCAGATCACGGAGGCCGCATCGGGAATCGCCCGCTCCTGGTTCCCCGATCGCTCCGATCCGGCGGCGCGGCGAACGGCGTCCGGGGACTGACCGGCCGTTTCGGTTGATCCCCACCCGGCGAGTAGGCTAACGGCAGCGGCACAGACCTACTGTCGGATTCATCGATCCGGTGCCTGAACGGGCGGAATAAGCTCATCCGGTCTCCGGTTGAGCCAGCAACCCGGTCGTCCACCCGATGATCGGATTCGCGGCCCCGAGCCCGCCGCCCGCTAGACACCCGCACATCGCCAAGAGGAGTGCATATGACTGACATCGCCACCGACGAGATCGCCGTCGACCAGGGCACCGCCACCGGTGTCGTCCTCACCGACGTCGCCGCGGCCAAGGTCAAGAGCCTGCTCGACGCCGAGGGCCGGGACGACCTGTTCCTGCGCCTGGCCGTGCAGCCCGGGGGATGCTCCGGACTGCGCTACGAGCTCTACTTCGACGCCCGCCGTCTCGACGGCGACGTGAGCAACACGTTCGGCGGCGTCGACGTCGTGACCGACCGGATGAGCGCCCCCTACCTGGGTGGGGCGACGATCGACTTCGTCGACACCATCGAGAAGCAGGGCTTCACCATCGACAACCCCAACGCTCAGGGATCGTGCGCCTGCGGCGACTCGTTCCACTGATCTGATTCACCCGGTGGGGTGCGCTCCACCGGCTCGTACGGCCCACTCCGCGATCTCAGCGATGCGACGGGGTGGGCCGTATGCATTAGTCTTTCGGACAAGTGACGTGGCGAAGGCCGCCAGTGGTGACTCCGGCGCAGCGAACGTGCCACGGGTCCCCGGCGGGGATCGATTCTTCGTCCGACGAGATTGTGGAAGGCGTGAGGTGGCTCCCCAACTCCATGTGAGCAAGCGCTGGCGCAGAGTCCTACTGGCCGTGGCCACCGCCACGACCGCGGTCGCGCTGAGCGGATGCAGTTCGAGCTTCACGAACCAGGTGAAGCGTATCGGGATGCTCCCGCCGGCCAGCGACCGGGCCCCCTATATGGAGCACCTGTGGCAGGGAGCCTGGATCGCGTCGGGCGTCGTCGGCGTGACGGTCTGGGGCCTCATGTTCTTCGCCGCCATCAAGTGGCGGCGGCGTCAGGGCGACCCCGAGATCCCGCGGCAGACCAAGTACCACCTGCCCCTCGAGTTGCTCTACACGCTGATCCCGATCCTCATCATCGGGGTCCTGTTCTTCTACACGGTTCGCACCCAGAACCACGTCCTCGCCAAGGCGAAGGACCCGCAGCACACGATCCACGTGCTGGGGGAGAAGTGGTCATGGTCGTTCAGCTACCTCGAGAAGAACAACCCGCAGGTCGGCGCCGACGTGCACACCATCGGCACCCTCACCGACTACCCCGACCTCTACCTTCCGCTCGGCCAGTCGGTTCGCTTCGACATCACCTCCGCCGACGTCGACCACTCGTTCTGGATCCCGGACTTCTACTTCAAGCTGGACGCCATCCCCGGGCACCCGAACTCGTTCGACCTCACCCCTGACCGGCTGGGCACGTTCGACGGCAAGTGCGCCGAACTGTGCGGCACCTACCACTCGAAGATGCTGTTCACCGTGCACGTCGTGACGCCCGCCCAGTACTACCAACACCTCCAGCAGTTGAAGTCCGAGGGGATGACCGGCGACTACACCGGCCCGGCCATGCCCCAGGCCATCGCGAGCGAAAGCGCCACGCAGAAGGAGCCCGGTAAGTGACAACCGTCAACAGGACGATCGCGCCCAGTGCCGTAGGGGTGCGCCGCCGCGAGGACAACAAGCTGGGCAAGTTGTTCCTCGAGTACATGACGACGACCGATCACAAGAAGATCGGGATCTTGTACTTCATCACGTCGTTCGCGTTCTTCCTCATCGGCGGGGTGCTGGCGCTGCTCATCCGCCTGGAGCTGGCCGAGCCCGGCATGCAGTTCATGCACCCGGAGACGTTCAACCAGCTGTTCACGATGCACGGCACGATCATGCTGCTGATGTTCGCGACCCCCCTGTTCTCGGGCTTCGCGAACGCGATCATGCCGTTGCAGATCGGTGCTCCCGACGTGGCGTTCCCGCGGCTCAACATGTTCAGCTACTGGCTGTACCTGTTCGGCTCGCTCACCGCGGTCTCGGGCTTCCTCACCCCGGACGGCGCCGCGAGCTTCGGCTGGACCGCGTACGCCACGCTCTCCTCGGAGATCAACTCGCCGGGCGCCGGCGGTGACCTGTGGATCATCGGCCTCTACCTGCTCGGCATCAGCTCGATCCTCGGCTCGGTGAACTTCGTCACGACGATCCTCACCATGCGGGTGCCCGGCATGACGATGTTCCGGATGCCGATCTTCACGTGGAACATCCTCGTGACGTCGATCCTCGTGCTCATCGCCTTCCCCGTGCTCGGCGCCGGCCTGCTGGTCCTCGCGAGCGACCGGGTGCTCGGGTCGCACATCTTCGACGCGGCCTCGGGTGGTCCGCTGCTGTGGCAGCACCTGTTCTGGTTCTTCGGCCACCCCGAGGTCTACATCATCGCGTTGCCGTTCTTCGGGATCATCACCGAGGTGATCCCGGCGTTCAGCCGCAAGCCGGTGTTCGGCTACGTCGGCCTGGTCTTCGCCACCCTCTCCATCGGCGCGCTCTCGGTATCGGTGTGGGCGCACCACATGTTCGTCACCGGCGCGGTGAACCTGCCGTTCTTCTCGCTGATGACGTTCCTCATCGCGGTGCCGACGGGGGTGAAGTTCTTCAACTGGATCGGCACGATGTGGGGCGGGTCGATCACCTT
>JAJYQH010000233.1 GCA_021794705.1 Actinomycetes bacterium
GCGGCGGCGGCGGCCCGTCGGGCACCACCCGGAGCTTGGGCAGGTGGGCGACCGGAATGTCGAGCGCGCGCTGCAGGGCCGCGAGCCAGTTGTTCTCGTACTGCCGGGCCGGGCGACGGGCGAACAGCGGAATGGCCCGCAGCTCGTCGCGGCCGAGGGGCTTGGGTGTCTTGTCCGACGCGAGCGCGGCGAGCTGGGTGATCGCGGCGTCCCCGAGGGTGCGACCGGGCGCGCGGTCGAGGCGCTCGGCGATCTCGTCGCGCTCCATCCACAGCTCGCGGACGATCGCCATCCCGCGTCTGCTGTGCACGTCGTGGATGCCTGCGGTGCGCCGCCAGCGCTCACCCCGCTCCACGCGTGGGGCGCTGAACGTGCGGAGCGTGTGCGCGAACTCCTGGCGGGCCCACTCGTCCTTCCCGGCGTCCACGAGCAGCTGCTCGAGGGTGTCGCGCAGGGGGACGAGCAGCTCGACGTCGAGCGCGGCATAGACCAGCCACTCCTCCGGCAACGGGCGCCGCGACCAGTCGGCGGCGGAGTGCTCCTTTAGCAGCCGCTGTCCGAAGAACTGCTCGACCAGTGCACCCAGGCCGACCTTGGGCAGTCCGAGCAGCCGTCCGGCTAGTTCGGTGTCGAACAGCCGCGCCGGCACCAGCCCGGCTTCGACGAGACAGGGGAGGTCCTGGGACGCGGCGTGCAGGATCCATTCCTGCGGCCCGATCGCCCGCTGCAGGGCGTCGAGGTGCGCCACGCCCTCGGGGTCGCTGAACGCCACCGGGTCGATGAGGTGGGTGCCCGAGCCGGTACGGCGCAGCTGGATGAGGTAGGCGCGGCCCGAGTAGCGGAATCCCTGCGCCCGCTCGGTGTCGACCGCCACCGGTCCCTCACCCGCCAGCAGCGCGGCGACGGCTGCCTCGAGTCCGGGCTGGTCGGTCACGAGGTCGGGCAGCCCCTCGGCGGGGAACGCGAGGACGGGCAGCTCCTCGGCGGGTTCGCGGGCCTGCTCGCCGGCGGGGGCGTCGGACGTCACGTCAGCGCACCGCGCGCTTGGGGGCGAGGGGGATGACGCCGTCGGCCAGCGGCGGCAGCCCGGCGGTGGTGCACAGCAGGTCCTGCCAGGCGCGGAGGTGTCGGACGAAGTCGTCCCGCGTCTCGAGGAGCATCGTCCAGGAGGCCCGCACCTCGACCTCGGCGCGGTCGGGCTCGCCGTCCATCGCCCCGAAGCAGCGGCTGGACACGGCGGTCACCGTGCCGGACGCCGCGGTGTACGCCGCCCCGTGCGTGGTGAGGGCCTCGGTGAGCCACGACCAGGCGACCTCGGCGAGCAACGGGTCGGTGACCATCTCGAGGTCGACGTCCGCCCGGGCGTAGCTGACGCACCGGAACGTGCCGTCCCACGCAGGGTTGCCCGAGGAGTCGTGGAGCAGCACCAGCCGGCCGCTGCCGGCGTCCCGACCGTCGACGCTGAGGTCGGCGGCCACCGCGGCGGAGTGCGGCGCGATCCGTTGCGGGGAGGGGATCTGTTCGACCTCGAGCTCGGGGCGCCAGGCGAAGTGCTCGAGGTCGTCGAGCGCTGCGTCGAACAGCGGATCGCGCGGGGCGGTCGGATGGGCGGAGCTCACCATCCGAGGGTAGGGACGGGCACAGCCGGGGCCGGGTGTGACGCGCCGAGGATGGGGCAAGATCGGTTCGCCAGCCCCGGGCGGGTGTGGTTGAATCCGCCTCGTGAACGAGCCCCGCGAGGAATCGCTGCTGGTCGCTGCCGCGCGTCGGCACCAGGGCGTGGCCCTGCCCGTGTGGTTCATGCGGCAGGCCGGGCGGTCGCTCCCCGAGTACCGGGCGCTGCGGGCGGGCACGGACATGTTGCAGTCGTGCTTCGACCCGGAGATGGTCGCCGAGATCACCCTGCAGCCGGTGCGTCGGCACGATGTGGACGCCGCCGTCTTCTTCTCCGACATCATGGTGCCGCTCAAGGCGGCCGGGGTCGGCGTCGACATCGTCGGCGGCACCGGCCCGGTCATCGAGCACCCGGTCCGCTCCCTCGGCGACGTCCGCGCCCTGCCCGAACTCGACCCCGACTCCCTGGCGCCCATCTCCGAGGCCGTGCGCCGCACCGTCGCCCAACTGGGCGACCGCCCGCTCATCGGCTTCGCCGGCGCGCCGTTCACCCTCGCCAGTTACCTCGTCGAGGGCGGCCCGTCGCGCGACCACGCGCGCACCAAGGCGTTCATGGTCGGCCAACCGGACGCCTGGAGCGAGCTGTGCGCGCGGCTGGCCGGATACTCGGCCGCCTTCCTCCGCACCCAGATCGACGCCGGCGCGGTTGCCGTGCAGCTGTTCGACTCGTGGGCCGGCGCGCTGAGCGAGGCCGACTACCGCGAATTCGTCCTGCCGCACAGCCGTACCGTGCTCGCCGGGGTCGTCGACGTCCCCCGGATCCACTTCGGCGTGGGCACCGGAGAACTCTTGGTGACGATGCGCGACGCGGGGGCCGACGTCGTCGGCGTCGACTGGCGGACGCCGCTCGATGCGGCGTCCCGGCGCCTGGGCGGCCAGACCGCGGTGCAGGGCAACCTCGACCCGGCACTGCTCCAGGCTCCGTGGCCCGAGCTGGCGCGCCGGGTGCGCCGGGTGATCCGGGAGGGCGCCGCCGCGCCGGGGCACATCTTCAATCTCGGCCACGGGGTGCCGGCGACCACCGATCCGGACGTGCTGACCCGGATCGTCGAGCTCGTCCACGCCGAGGCCCCCGACTTGCGTGCCGCGGCAGGCTGGTCGCAGTAGCACGCGCAGGGGCTCGCCGCGTCCGGCCCGCCCCAGAACACCACAGAGCAGCAGAGGAGACACAGTGACCCAGGTGCACGCCAACGGGTTGACCGCCGACGAGATCAACGAGCAGATCCGCTACACGATGTACTCGGTCTTCGCCCGCACCTCAGCCCAGAGCCCGGACGCCGCAGCGTCCGCGCTGTCGGCCATCGAGGAGGCGACCGCCGGTGGCGATCTGGTCATCCGGGGCTGGTACGACATCGGCGGGTTCCGCGCGGATGCCGACCTGCTCTTGTGGTGGAGCGCCCCCTCGACCGACGTGCTGCAGGACGCCTACCAGGCGCTGCGGGCGTCCGAGCTGGGCGAGAGCCTCGTGCCCGTGTGGTCGCAGATCGGCCTGCACCGGCCGGCCGAGTTCAACCGCGGCCACGTGCCCGCCTTCCTCGCCGGGGAGGACCCCCGCAAGTACCTCTGCGTCTACCCGTTCGTCCGCTCCCGGGAGTGGTACCTCCTGCCCGACGAGGAGCGCAAGGAGATGCTGCGCGAGCACGGGATGCTGGCGGTGCCGTACCCGGACGTGCGGGCGAACACGGTCGCGAGCTTCGCCCTGGGCGACTACGAGTGGCTGCTGGCGTTCGAGGCCGACGAGGTGCACCGCATCCTCGACCTCATGCGCGCCCTCCGCGCCGCCGCCGCCCGGCGCCACACGCTCGAGGAACAGCCGTTCTTCACCGGACGCCGCCGGGAGCTGGCCGAGATCGTCGCCTCATGGGGCCCGGTCAGGGCGTGACGCGCCCGTTGCCGATCTGACCCTGGCCCGACACCGTGAGCCTGGCGCTGGCCGCGTCCGCAGCCTTCGTCCTGGCGGTGGTCTCGGCGGTGGCAGGCTTCGGCGGGGGTGTGCTGCTGTTGCCCGTCTTCGAGGCGCTGTTCGGGTTGCGGGTGGCCGTGCCGGCTCTCACGCTCGTCCAG
>JAJYQH010000097.1 GCA_021794705.1 Actinomycetes bacterium
GGCGGCGCGCGCCTGGGCGAGCTCGTTCTCGTGGTGGGGGAAGCGCAGGTCGATGCCGCCGCCGTGGATGTCGAACGCGGGGCCGAGGTACTTGCCGGCCATCGCCGAGCACTCGATGTGCCAGCCCGGCCGCCCGGGTCCCCAGGGCGACGGCCAGGAGGCGGTGTCGGGCTCGGTGGGTTTGTGCCCCTTCCACAGGGCGAAGTCGTGCGGGTCGCGCTTGCCGCGCGGGTCGGCGTCCTCGGCCGGTTCCATGTCGGACACCTGCTGGTGGGAGAGGATGCCGTACTCGGGCCAGGACGCGACGTCGAAGTACACGTCGCCCGACGCGTCGGCCGCGACGTAGGCGTGCCCGCGCTCGATGAGGGTCTGGATCAGCTGGATCATCTCGGGGATGTGGCCGGTGGCCCGCGGCTCGTAGCTCGGTGCGAGGCAGCCGAGCGCCCCGTACGCGTCGTGCAGTTCGCGCTCGAACCGGTAGGCGTGCTCGAACCAGGGGACGCCGCGCTCGGCGGAGGTGGCGAGGATCTTGTCGTCGATGTCGGTGACGTTCGCGACGATGCGCACCTCGTAGCCGGAATGGGTGAGCCAGCGGCGGAGCACGTCGAAGACGATCTCCTTGCGGATGTGCCCGAGGTGGGGGGCGGCCTGCACGGTGAGGCCGCAGTGGTAGATCGACACCTGCCCGGGGACGAGGGGCACGAAGTCCACTACCCGGCCGCGCAGGCTGTCGTACAAGCGGAACGTCACGCGCCCAACCCTAGCGTGGCTGGGTCTGGCGGGCCTTCGCGCGCAGGGCCTCGATGTCGAAGCCCCCGAAGGGTGAGCCGGACGCCGGTTCCTCCCCGTCGACCTCGTCCTCCCAGGGGTCGTAGGGGCGCTCGGCGGCCTCGTCCTCGACGAACCCGGCGGACGGGTCGTAGGGGTTGCTCAGCTGGCGCCCCGTCTCGTCGACCCGCGCGAACTCGGAGCTGATCTCCTCGTCGGGCAGGTTGCGGAGCACCTCGTTGACGTAGCCGCGGGCGGCCTCGGTGATCGGCACCTCGCGGAACTCGCGCTGCGACTGGTACCAGCGGTAGTCGAGCACCTCGTGGAAGATCTGCGCCATGTCGCGCTTGCCGCGCATCTCGGCGGGCACCACGGCGACCACCGGCTCGAACACCTGCACCAGCCACTGGTGTGCGACGACGGACTCGTCGACCTGCTGCTGGCCCGTGCGGAACCGGAACGTGTCGAGGTCGTTGAGCAGCCGGCGGGCCTGGTTCTCCTCGGCGTCCAGGCCGGTGAGCCGCATGAGCCGGCGCGAGTGGTGGCCGGCGTCGACGACCTTCGGCTGGATCTGGATCGTCTGCCCCTCGTCGGACGTGCGGATGTCGAGCTCGGCGACGTCGAAGCCGAGCGCGTTGAGCCGCCGCACCCGGGACTCGATGCGGTGCAGTTCGGAGCCGGAGAACCGCTCGACCCCGGTGAGCTCGCGCCACAGCTCCCGGTAGCGGTTCTCGATCGACGCGACCAGGGTGAGCGGGTCGAGGGCCTCGTCGAGGATGCCGCCGGCCTCGAGGTCGAGGAACTCGCCGTAGAGGTTGGTGCGGGCGATCTGCAGGTCGTGCTCGCGCTGCCCGTCGGTGAGCGAGTCGTGCAGTTCGCCGGTCTCGGCGTCCACGAGGTAGGCGGCGAACGACCCGGCGTCGCGCCGGAAGAGGACGTTCGACAGCGACACGTCGCCCCAGAGGAAGCCGAGCAGGTGCAGCCGGGCGAGGAGGACGACGAGCGCGTCGACCAGCCGCTCGACGGTCTCGCCGCGCACGCCCTGGGAGAACAGCGAGCGGTAGGGCAGGGAGAACTGGAGGTGGCGGGTGATGAGCACCGGGTCGAGCGGCTCGCCGTCGACGTCGGTGCGCCCGGTGATCACGGCGACCGGCTCCACCGACGGGGTGTCGAGGCGGGTGAGGTCGTGGAGCAGCCGGTACTCGTGCACGGCGAGGTCTTCGATGACCTCCTTGGCCGCGTAGATCGCCTCCCCGACCCGGATGAACCGCACGACGTGCCGGGAGATGCCTCGCGGGAGCGCGATGAGGTACTCGGTGGGCCACTCGGCCAGCGGCGTCGACCAGGGGAGGGGGATCAGCCGCGCGTCTGGCTTGGCGCTGAGGAACCGGGGCACCCCCCGATTGTCTCACCTCCGACCTAAGCCTCCGCGCGCCGAAGACCCGCGGAGATGTCTGCGACGAGGTCGTCGCCGTCCTCGATGCCGACCGACAGCCGGATCAGCCCGTCACCGATGCCGGCGGCTTCGCGCGCGGCCGGTGTCATCGACGCATGGGTCATCGTGGCGGGGTGCGCGATGAGCGACTCGACGCCGCCGAGCGACTCGGCCAGGTCGAAGTAGCGCAGGCCGTCGACGAAACGCTCGACCGCGGGCAGGCCGCCGCGCAGTTCGAAGCTCAGCAGCGAGCCGTAGCCCAGCTGCTGGCGGGCGGCGACCGCGTGGCCGGGATGTGCGTCCAGGGCGGGGTAGTTGACCGAGGCCACCGCGTCCCCGGCCACGAGGGCGTCGACGACCCGGGCGGTGTTCTCCTGGTGCACCCGGAGCCGGGCGTCCAGCGTCCGGAGCCCCCGCAGGGCGAGGTAGGAGTCGAAGGGGCTCGCGGTGATGCCGAGCGCGTTCGCCCAGCCGGCGAGATCCGCCTGCACGTCGGGGTCGGCCGCGACGACCGCGCCGCCGACGATGTCGGAGTGGCCGTTGATGAACTTGGTCGTCGAGTGGACCACGACGTCGACCCCGTGCTCGAGCGGACGCTGCAGCAGGGGCGAGCAGAAGGTGTTGTCGGCCACGGCGAGGGCGCCGGCCGCGTGCGCCGCGGACGAGACGGCGTCCAGGTCGGTGATGCGCATGAGCGGGTTCGACGGGGTCTCGATCCACACGAGGGACGCCGGCCGGCTCAGCGCCGCAGCCGCCGACCCGGCGTCGGTGAGGTCGGCGAACTCCAGGTCGATCCGGCCGCGCTCCGCGAACCAGGACAGCAGCCGCCACGTGCCGCCGTAGCAGTCGTGCGGCGCGACGACCCGACCGCCGACCGGCACGAGGGTCTCGATCGCCAGCGTCACCGTCGCCATGCCGGTCGCGACGACGACCCCGCCGGCACCCCCCTCGAGCACCGCGATCGCCTCGCCGAGGTGGTCGCGGGTGGGATTGCCTGACCGCGAGTAGTCGTAACGCCGGGGGCGTCCGAGCGACTCGAAGGTGTAGTTGGTGCTCAGGTAGAGCGGCGGGACGACCGCGCCGTGCGCGGTGTCAGTGTGGATGCCGGCCCGCAGGGCGCGGGTGAGGCGGCTGGGCGCGGGGGGTTCCAGGGCGTCGTTCATGGTGCGCCGAGCCTACGGGAGCGCGCCGGCCGGCGTCCGGACGGTCCGGGAGCCGACATCGCCCCCGGGGGTATGCAGTCGCGAGTGGCGGCCCGGGCGTACGAGATGACTGGGGGCGTACGACATGTCGCCCACAGCGGTCAGACCGTACGCCCCGGGCGACGAGTTGTACGCCCAGGGTGAGCGCCGTCCTGCGACCAGGGTGGGGACGCGGAACGGGGGCCCCGTAAAGGGACCCCCGTTCGTGCAGTTCGGTCGGGCGACGTCAGGAGATGCGCTCCTGGGTCGTGTTGTTGAACACGTGGATCTGCGTCGGGTCGGCCGCGAGGCGCACCTGGCTGCCGCGCTGGGGTGG
>JAJYQH010000088.1 GCA_021794705.1 Actinomycetes bacterium
CGCCGGTGCTCCGCCGAACATGCACCGTCCCACTCGAGGGGCGGGCGATCTCTGCCAAAACCGCGTCGCGAACGCCCGCCCCGGCAGAGATCGCCCGCGCCACCGTCGGGATCGCCCGCCCCGGAGCCGGAAGCCGGTAAACCTACGCTACCGTAGGTACATGTCGAGCCCCTCAGCACCCGGACGCCGCGACCCTCGGCCGGGGAGGGCCGCTGACGAGGGGGCCGGCGAGCCCTCCCTCGTCGACGAGGGCCGGGAGCAGGTGCAGCGGATCGCGACCGCGGTGAAGCCGAAGATGCGCGGGTGGCTGCACACCGGGATGACCCCGATCGTGCTCCTCGCCGGGCTCGCTCTCGTCGTGTTCGCGCCGACGCTCACCTCCCGCGCCGCCGGGGCGGTGTACCTCCTGTGTGCGCTCATGCTCTTCGGCACTTCGGCGACCTACCACCGCGGAAACTGGTCGGCGCGGGTGCTCAACGTCTTCCGCCGCTGGGACCACGCGAACATCTACCTGTTCATCGCCGGCACCTACACCCCGCTCGCCGCCAACCTGCTGCACGGGCACTCCCGGGTGCTGCTGCTGACGCTCGTGTGGTCGGCGGCGCTGGTGGGCATCGCCTTCCGGGTCTTCTGGCTCGGGGCACCGCGCTGGCTCTACACCGTGCTGTACGTGCTCATGGGCTGGGCGGCCGTCGGCTGGATGGGCGACTTCTGGCACACCGGCGGTCCGGCGGTGGTCATCCTCGTCATCGCCGGCGGCCTCGTGTACTCCCTCGGCGCGCTCGTCTACGGCCTCAAGCGGCCCAATCCTTCGCCCCGCTGGTTCGGCTTCCACGAGATCTTCCACAGCGCCACCGTGGTGGCGGCGGTGCTGCACTACATCGCGATCGCGCTGGCCACCTTCCGCTGACCGGCGTCCTCAGGCGCGGGCCTGGATGATCTCGGCCAGCGCGTCGAACAGCAGCGGGTCGAGGCCGAGCTCCTGCAGTTGCGCGATGGTTCGGGCCGTGGACGCGCCCGACGAAACGAGGCTCCAGACCTGCTCCTTGGTGGTGAACTCGATCTCGGCCCGGTCGAGCCAGGCGTAGACGCGGGTCGCGACCTGGTTGTCGTGCAGCGCGAGCGGGGCGTCGAACCGGACGACGGCACCGGTGGACGCCTCGACGCTGCCGAGGCGAACGGTGAGGCGGCCGTGCCCGGCGTCGTAGTCGCAGGGGCGGTCGGCGGCGCCCACGGGCGCCACCCCGGCGAGGGTGACGACGATCTCGCGAGCGGCCGGGACGACGTCGGCGTCCCCTTCGACCGGATGCACGGTCACGCTGCCGCCGGCCCAGTCGAGCGTGATCCGGGTGCGCGCCGCCCGAGGCTCGGCGGCGTCGTCGTCCTCGTACAGGACGAACTCGCCGTCGGCCCCGCCGAACACGAGGATCTCGAGGCTGTCGGGGTTGCGGTCGGCGCGCAGGCTGTCGGCCCCGGTGAGGGGGACGATGCCCCCGGCGCGGACGAGCACGGGGTAGTCGTCGAGGCGGCGGTGCAGGCTCACCGTCCTGCCGCCGTCGTAGACGAGGCCGGAGAACAGGTCGATCCACAGGCCCTCGGGCAGCCACGCGCGGGTGGTCGCCACCTTGAGCCGCGTGTCGGCGGGGGCGGTGATCGCCGCGACGATCAGCTCAGTGCCGAACCAGAACTCGTTGGGGTGCCGCAACGCCTCGCCGGGGGCGCCCGGCGTCCAGTAGATCGGCCGCACCAGCGGCTCGCCGAGCCGGTGGGCGCGCTCGTTCATCGTGTACAGGTACGGCACGAGGCGGTGGCGGAAGCGCAGGTACTCGCTCTGCACGCGCTCGGCGATCTCGTTGAACCGCCACGGCTCCTTGCCGTTGAACGTGTTCTGAGTGGAATGCAGCCGGTTGATCGGGGAGAACACCCCCAGCTGCACCCACCGGGTGGCCAGTTCGTCGTCCTTGTACCCGAACATGTGGCCGCCGATGTCGTGGCTCCACCAGCCGTAGCCGATGTTGGACGCCGTCGCGGTGAAGTACGGCTGGAAGTCGAGGCTCTCCCAGCTGATGATCGTGTCGCCGGAGAAGCCGACCGGGTAGCGGTGGGAGCCGGGGCCCGCGTAGCGGGAGAAGGTGAGGGGACGGCGTCCGGTGCGCGCGCTGTCGAGGAAGTGGATGTGGTTGAGCATCCACAGCGGGTCGAGGCCGGGGACCTTGGAGTTGGCCCCCTGCTGCCAGTCGAGCCACCAGAAGTCGACGCCCTCGTCCTCCATCGGGTGGTGCACGAGGTCGAGGTAGGCGGCGATGAACGCCGGGTTCGCGATGTCGAAGTTCACCGGCAGTTCCGTGGTCGGGTCGACCCCCATCGCCCGGGCCACCTGCGGGTAGGCCTTCTCGAACGCCCGGATGCCGTCGGCGGGGTGCACGTTGAGCGACACCTTGAGCCCGTGCTCGTGCAGCCAGGTCATGAACCCCACGTGGTCGGGGAACAGGTCGCTGTTCCAGGTGTAGCCGGTCCAGCCGTGCCCGTACTTGGGGTCGATGTCGACGAGGTGCCAGTCCATGTCGATGACGGCGACGCTGAACGGCAGGTCGCGGCGCTCGAACTCCTCGATCAGCCCCTCGTACTCGTCCTGGGTGTAGCGGTGGTAGCGGCTCCACCAGTTGCCGAGGGCGAAGCGGGGCAGCAGCGGCTGCGGACCGGTGAGCCGGTAGTAGTCGCGGATCGCCGCGGGGTAGTCGTGGCCGTAGCAGAACAGGTAGGTGTCCATCGAGCCCGGCTCGCGCGGGGCCAGCCAGCCCTCGTCGGTGAGGGCGAGGGAGACCGAGTCGTCGAGCTCGACCGGTCCGACCGTGCTGAGGATGCCGGGCTCGAGCGGGGTGGACCCGTCGACGCAGTCGAGGGTGCGGGCGGTGCCGCCGAGGTTGATCGGGATGCCGAGGATCTCGCTGAACTTCGAGTGCGGGGGCTCGCCCGGACGCCACACGCCGTGGTAGTTGCCGCCGGCCTTCACCTCGAGGCTCGAACTCGTCGGGATCCCGCCGGAGTAGTTGAGCTGGAACGAGGACGTGATGATCTGGACGGCGTCCCCCGACCGGGTGATGGAGAAGTCGGGCGTGGGGAAGTCGCGGTTGACGACCACCTGGGACGCGCGGTCCTCGAACCGGCCGGTGGGGGAGTACTCGAAGCGCACCAGGCGCTCGGTGAGCACGGTGATCCGGTAGTTGGGGCCCACCACCTGCGCTGCGGGATCGGCGAGAGGGGACGTGGTGAGCCGCAGGCGGGCGGGCAGGGAGGCCATGGTCCCCGATTCTAGGGACGCCGGGCCGGCCGGTGCGGCGTCCGGCACGCGTCGGGGTGGCGTCCCCCGGGCCCGGGATCGAGGACGCCCGGGACGGGCAGCGTCCACTTGTGTGTCGATGTCGACCCCGATCGGGACACTGCCGGGAACCCGGAATGGGCAGCGTCCACTTGTGGGTGGAGGACGACCCGGAACCGGGCAGTGCCCACTTCTGGGTGGAGGACCTGCGCCTCTTTGGGGCGGCGTAGGTTCGCGACGTCCGGCCGGACGTTCTGCTGCTGATTCGCGTCGCGAACGTCGGACGCCGGAACGTCCGGCCCTCGCCCAGCCTCGGGATCGCTTTACACAACGCTTACGTGGCGCCAGCGGCGGGCTTACGAGCGGGGGAGATGCTCGAGGAACAGAACCACC
>JAJYQH010000083.1 GCA_021794705.1 Actinomycetes bacterium
CTCTCCCTCGGACCGGTCTACTGGCTGCTCAACGTGCGGCCCGGGCCCCCTGCGGAGGCGTTCTCGGTGCCGATCCAGCAACTCGCCCGGATCGCCAAGTACGACAACGCCCACCTGTCGCCCTCAGACCGCCGGATCATCTCCAGCGTCTTCGACGGCATGGCCCCGGCCGCCCTCGGCAAGCACTACGTGCCCGGGCTCGCCGACCCCATGAAGCTCACCGCGGCCCGCGCGTGGAGCCACCACACCACCACCCAGTTCCTGTCGGACTGGGCGACGGTGGTGTCCCACCACCCCGGCACCGCGATCGAGGCGACGCTCGCCAACACGGTCGGCTACTGGAGTCCGACCGGAACGTCGTACGACGGGTTCATCACCCGGTCGTTCAACGACATCCGCGGCATCCACCTCGACATCCCCTCGGGCAAGCCCGCCGCCGGCTCCGCGCACGCCGTCGTCGACTCGTGGTTCCCCACCCTCGACTACTGGTCCGGCCTCCAGGACAACGGCTACCTCGCGGTGCCCCTCCTCGGCCTGGCGATGTCCCCCGGCCCCATGACCTGGCTGTGGCTGTTCGCGCTGCTCGTCGTGGTCCGACGCCGTGACGTGCGGGCGCTCGCCGTGTTCCTCCCGGCGGCCACGCTCATGCTCACCGTGGTGGCGGGCCCGGTGTCCGGGGGCCAGCGCTACTCGCTCGTGCTGTTCATGGCGCTCCCGCTGGCCGTGGGCAGCGCCCTGCTCCCCGCGCGCCTCGTCCGCCGGGCGGTGCCGGGTCAGGGCCTCCCGGTCGTCCCCTCGGACGCCGGCGAGGCCGGCGCGCCCACCGGACGCGAGGTCTCCGACGGGTCCTCCGCGGTCGCCGCCTCCGGCGGGGACGACGGCACCCCCTCCGCGCCCTCCCGCGCGCTCAGCTGACGGGGTTCCCACCGCACCGGGACGAGGGTGAGCCCGACCAGCAGCACGCAGCCGTAGATCGACGGGATCATGTACCGCGGCAAGGCGATCGGCCCGGCGATGAGGATGAGCAGGTTGATGAACACCGGCATGGTCGCCAGGGCGTGGAACCAGCTCCGCCGGCGCAAGCCCATCGCCAGCGCGAGCAGCGGAATCCACGAGCAGTAGAGCGCCTTGGACGCCAGCGGGTCGCTCGCGTCCACGGCCCCGAGCACCATGTTCCACGAGTGCTGCACGTGCTGCATCGGCGTGGGCGTGTGCAGTTCGTCCACCACCGAGACGATCTGCTCCCTGGTGGTGGTCTTGAACGCCCGGGAGTGCCAGAAGTCGATGTACCTGCTGAGGTTGAGGTTGTTCTGGAAGTCGATCGGCGTCACCGGGGTGAAGTACTCGAAGGTGTTGTTGATCGTGGCGGCCGCGTAGGTGCCCGGGTAGCGGAATCCCTCCACCAGCCAGACCTTGAGGTAGGCCAGTTCCTCGCTGCGGGTGGCCTTGCCGTTCCAGCGTCCCTTGACGTTGTCGGAGCGGGTGGGCACGTAGGCCTTGGCCAGCCCGTCGTAGCGGAGCACCGCGTTGATCGCCCGGCGCTCGGACGCCGGCAGGCTCGACCCGTGCTCCTTGACGGTACGGGCGGTCTGCTGCACGGGGATGGTGAGCATGTCGGTGAGGCTGCCCGGCTTCACGTGCCACGCCGGCAGCACGACCATCGGCCACAGGACGTTAGTGATGACCACGACCACGGCCGACCCGGCGATCAGCCGCCACCGGGTGCCGCGCGCCGAGACGAGCAGGAGCACGACGACGCAGAGCATGACGAGGTAGAAGTTCGGCCGCTGCGCGAGGATGAGCGGGATCATGAGGACCAGCGTCGCGATCCCCACCCACGGGCGCATGAGGACGCGGACCCGGGTGCGCAGGGCCTCGGTGAACACGACGAGGAACGGGATCCAGAACACGCCGGCGAACGAGTCCTTGCTCAGCACCGACGGGGTGGTGAAGAACACCGGGAACACCGCAACGGCCGCGGTGAGCAGCCACCGGGCCCGGGTCGGGAGGCCGAGGCGGGCGAGGTAGGCGATGACGAGGGCGAAGCCCAGCGCGGTGGCCAGCTCGATGAGCAGGACGATGAGGAACAGGCCGTAGCTGTAGCTGCCGAGGGCGTGACCCAGGCTGAAGAACCAGCCGAAGACCATGGTGTCGAACCAGGGGTGGTGGTCGCTGCGCTGACTCAGCTTGAGCCACTCGAAGAGCTGGGTGACCGTGTCGGAGTCGATGTTGCCCGGGTAGTGCACGATCAGCCAGGGCAGCCAGCCGGCGAGCAGCGCCGCCCAGGTCGGGAGCAGCCAGCGGCGGACGGCCTGGCGCATCGACGGCATGCCGGTGGACCCGGTCCGCACGGCGGCGGCGTCCCATCGCCGGTCGAGCCAGGCGAACAGCAGCACCAGGCCGAGGTAGAGGAACGCCGCGAGGAACAGCCCGGCGAGGAGGCTGCCGACGACGGCACCCGGGGACGCCGCGAACCAGGCGGCCGTGTTGGTGGCCTTGAACGAGGCCCCGATGACCACGAAGGCGGCGAGGACCACGGCCAGTACGGCGGCCACCCAGTCCCAGCCGATGCGGTCGAGGCCCCGGCGGACCGCGGCGCTCACGACGGGTCCCGATCGATGTTCGTCACGGGGACATTGTGCCGGGCGAAACTGAACGCGGGCCGCAGGCTCCCCCCGGCGGCGACAAGGCCCGCGCCGAATCGGCAGCGCGGGAGTCAGCCGCTAGGCTGGCCTCGGCCTGCCGGAGTGCTGGGAGCGCACGCGAGAAAGAGACCCGTCGATGACCAACCCGCCCGAGATCGTCGCGATCGTCCCGTGCTACAACGAGGAAGCGGCGGTCGCCACCGTGGTGCACGACCTCAAGGCGTCGGTCCCGGGGATCACCGTCTACGTCTACGACAACAACAGCACCGACCGCACCGCTGAGGTCGCCCGCGAGGCGGGCGCGATCGTGCGCACCGAGCGGCGCAAGGGCAAGGGCAACGTGGTGCGGCGCGCGTTCGCCGACATCGACGCCGACATCTACCTGCTCATCGACGGCGACGACACCTACGACGCCGCCGCCGCCCCCGCGATGATCGCCGCCCTGCAGGCGGGCCCCCTCGACCACGTGCTCGGCACCCGCAGCCAGTCCGGCGACCAGAGCGCCTACCGGCCGGGCCACGAGACCGGCAACCGGATGTTCAACCGGCTGGTCGGCTTCCTCTTCGGCGAGCCGGTCACCGACATGCTCAGCGGCTACCGCATCTTCTCCCGGCGCTTCGTGAAGTCGTTCCCCGCGCTGTCGCGGGAGTTCGAGATCGAGACCGAGCTCACGGTGCACACGATGAACCTCCGCGTGCCGCAGGTGGAGGTGCCGGTCGGATTCAAGGACCGGCCCGCGGGCAGCGAGAGCAAGCTGCGCACCTACCACGACGGGTTCCGCATCCTGCGCCTCATCGCCAACCTCATGCAGCACGAACGCCCGGTCGTCTTCTACAGCATCGTCTCGGCGATCTTCGCGGTGCTCGGCCTCATCTTCGGCCTGCCGGTCGTGTGGGAGTACTACCGCACCGGCCTGGTCCCCCGCCTCCCGACGGCGCTCCTGGCGTCCTCGCTCATCCTCATCGCGATCCTCAGCTTCATCGTGGGAATCATCCTCAACGGCGTCCTGCGCGCCCGCCAGGAAGCCGCCCGGCTCGAGTACCTGCGCTGGGCGCCCCCCGTGTGG
>JAJYQH010000284.1 GCA_021794705.1 Actinomycetes bacterium
ACGTCGCGCAGCGTCCGGCCCTGCTCGAAGCGCAGCTCCCGCAGAGTCTGGCCGAGGACGTCTCGAAGTAGCAGTGAGCGCACGGTGCCTCCCGGGGTCGTTTGCCCCACACCAGGGGCACATGCTTCTACAACGCGGACAGTGGCCTCCCGCATTCCCGGGACGAGCCGCCAGTGGTGTCGTTCCCCACGAGCCACCCGGCAAACCTCCCGGCCCTCAGCGCATCTGGTCGAGCACCAACTGGATCGCCTGGGCGACGGTCTGGCTCCGCACTGCCTCCCGGTCACCCGCCAGGAGCAGGTGGCGGGTGACGATGGCGGGCTGAGGCTTCTCCCGCATCGCCACGGCCAGCCAGACCTCTCCGGGCTGGTGGCCGTCCTGCGGGTCGGGGCCCGCGACCCCCGTGCAGGCCACGGCCACCCGGGCGCGGCAGACCTCGAGCGCACCCCGGGCCATTTCGACGGCGGTCGTCTCGTTGATCACCCCGTACCGCTCCGCCCAGTCGGCGTCCACCCCCGCCAAGTCGACCTTGAGGTCGCTCGCGTAGGTGATGAGGCCGCCGCGGAGGACTCTGCTGGCGCCGGGGATCCGGGTGAGGGCGTAGGCGATCCCGCCGCCCGTCAGCGACTCGCAGGTGGCGAGCGTGAGGTCCCGCTCGACGAGGTGGGAGATCAACTGCCCGGCCAGCTCGTCGACGTCGACCTGGTGCTCGGACCGTTGCTGGCTCATGGCCCCAGTCTGCCCCCCGACACCAGCGGACGCCGCCGGCGTCCGGTCAGGGCCGTGGATCGGACCCGGAGGCGAGGGCCCGCCGCCGCATGCGGACGGCCTCCCGGATGTAGTCGAGTCCGGTGAGCACCGTGAGGACGAACGCCGCGCCCATGAGGAACCAGGCGAGCCAGCGCACGGGGGCGGGCAGGGCGGCGAGCCACAGCAGGTAGAGGGTGAGCGCGGCCGACTGGGTGGCTGTCTTGAGCTTGCCACCGCGGTTGGCGGCCATCACCCCGTACTTGCGGATGCCCCACCGCAGCACGGTGATTCCCCACTCGCGGACGAGGATGATGACGGTGATCCACCAGCCCAGTTCGCCGAGGATCGACAGTCCGATGAACGCCATCCCGGTGAGCGCCTTGTCGGCGATGGGATCCCACAGCTTGCCGAAGTCGGTGACCAGGCCGTAGCGGCGGGCCACCCGGCCGTCAACGAAGTCGGTGGCGATCGCGAGCAGGAAGACGACGGTGGCGCCGACCCGCCAGCCCTCGTCGTGCGGGTGTGACAGCAGCATCCAGGCGAACAGCGGGACGAGTACCACCCGCACGGTGGTGAGGATGTTCGGCAGGTTCCAGCGCGATCCGACCCGCCCTGCCCAGGCTGGTACTGGTTCGCTCATGAGGTTCCCATTTCCGCTCGGGTCGCCCCGGATCGGCACATCCTCGGGGCTGTCCGCCCCAGCCTATCGACCGAGGCCAGCGATCAGATCGATTCCGTCGCTGTCGAGGACCGTCGCGGCGACGACATCCCCCACCCGGGGGGTGGGGACGCCGGGAGCGAGGGTGAGCCGGGTGACGCCGTCGACGTCGGGTCCCTGGTGGGCCGCGCGGCCGACGATCTCACCGTCGGCGACATCCTCGACGAGCACCCGGACAGCCTCGCCGACGCGCTCGGCCGCCCGCTCGTCCATGAGCTCGGTGACCAGGTCGACGAGCATCGCACGCCGCTCCTCGACGATCTCCTCATCGATGTGCCCGCTGAGCGTGGCCGCCTCGGTGCCCTCCTCGTCGGAGTAGCCGAACACGCCGACGATGTCGAGGCGCGCCTCGCGCAGGAACCCGGCCAGCACGTCGACGTCGTCGTCGGTCTCACCGGGGAATCCGACGATGACGTTGCTGCGGACGCCGGCGGTGGGCGCCAGCTCGCGGATCCGGGCCAGCAGGTCGAGGAAGCTGTCGGCGTCCCCGAAGCGGCGCATACGGCGGAGCAGCGGCCCGGACGCGTGCTGGAAGCTCAGGTCGAAGTACGGCACGACCTTCTCGGTGCCGGCGATCGCCTCGATGAGCGAACCGCGCAGTTCGGCGGGCTGCAGGTATGAGATCCGGATCCAGTCGAGGCCGTCGACCTCCGCCAATTGCGGCAGCAGCCGCTCGAGGGAGCGCAGGTCGCCGAGGTCCTTGCCGTAGGAGGAGGAGTTCTCGCTGACGAGGAATACCTCCCGCACGCCCTGGTCGACGAGCCACCGGGCCTCGTCGACGATCTCGGACGCGGGTCTCGACAGGTAGCTGCCGCGGAAGGCCGGGATGGCGCAGAAGGCGCAGCGCCGGTCGCAGCCGGACGCCATCTTGAGGGGGGCGCTCGGCCCGTGCCCGAGGCGGCGGCGCACCACCCGGGGCCCGCTGGCGGGGGCGACGCCGGCCGGCAGGTCGGTGACCACCCCGGGCACCGAGACACCCGTGGCCGCGGCGCGCCGGGCCACCGGTGTGAGCGGCAGCAGGCTCCTCCGGTCGCGGGGGGTGTGGCTGTGGTGCCGCTCCCCGGCGAGGATCGAGCGCAGCCGGGCGCCGATGTCGCCGTAGTCGTCGA
Source organism: Actinomycetes bacterium (assembly GCA_021794705.1). GTDB lineage: Bacteria > Actinomycetota > Actinomycetes > Propionibacteriales > Propionibacteriaceae > JAJYQH01. The sequence goes on from JAJYQH010000284.1 coordinate 2,578, forward strand.
AGCCGAGCACGGCGTCCGCCTCGGGCAGCGATTCGGCGAGCTCGGCGCCGTAGCGCTCGGCCATGCAGCCGACCGCGACGACGGCGCGGGCGCTGCCCTGGTCCTTGAGGTCGGACGCCGCCAGCAGGGTGTCGATGGAGTCCTTCTTCGCCTGCTCGACGAATCCGCACGTGTTGACCATCACCGCCTGGGCGTCGGCCGGGTCGTCGACGAGCAGGAACCCCTCCGCCTCCAGGCGGGCGGCGAGTTCCTCGGAGTCGACCTCGTTGCGGGCGCAGCCGAGCGTGGTGAGGTGCACGGTGACGGGGGCGGACGCCGGCGGGCGCAGGGTGGTGGCGGAGTCAGTCATCGCCGCCCATTCTGCCCTGCCGAGCCGGAAGGCGCCGCATCGTGCCGACCGCCATGGGTGGCGACCCCCCGGTCAGCGGGCGAGGGCGTCCGGGTGGTCGGCGATGTACTCCCTGATGAGCGAGTCGATCCCGGTGTCGGGCCGCAGCCCCAGGGCGCTCGCCCGGGAGTTCTCGAACCGGGCCGGCCACGACCGCACGAGGGCCTCGATGGCGGGGTCGGGCGCTTCCCGCACGAGCGAGGCGACCTCGGGCCCGGCGATGTCGCGCAGGGCGTCGAGCATCTCCCCGACGCTCACGGTGAGGGCGGGCAGGTTCACCGGGAGTCGACCGCGCAGCTGCCCGGGCTGGTCGCCCCGCTCGGCCTCGGCGACGGTGAGGATGCCCCGCACCGTGGTGCGGGGCGAGGCGAGCGCCAGTTGCTGGTCGCGGCCCACCGGGCACGGCGCCTCGACCCCGGCGAGGGGCTCGCGGATGATCCCCGACACGAACGAGGACGCCGCCGCGTTCGGCCGTCCGGGACGCACGGCGACCGTCATCAGCCGCACCACCCGCCCGTCGATGAGGCCCTTGCGGGTGTAGTCGGCGATGAGGGTCTCGCACGCGTACTTCTGCGCCCCGTAGCTTGACTGGGGGGTGGGGAGGGTCGCCTCGGACACGGCCTCCGGCATCGGCAGCGCCGCATCGGGTCCGTAGACGGCGACGCTCGACGAGAAGACGACCTCGGCGAGGGGGCCGCCGCCCTCGTGCTGGCGCCGGGCGGCGTCCAGC
>JAJYQH010000325.1 GCA_021794705.1 Actinomycetes bacterium
GCCGCACCGATCTCCGCCGCCGGGTCACCCGGACGCCGGTCACTTGCGGCGTTCGACCCGGATCTTCTCCTTGGGGGCCGCACCCTTCGAACCGCCCTTGGCCTCGGCGAGCCGGCGCTGGTTCTCTTCCTGCATGTCGGCGAGCTGCTCCTGGCTGATACCGCCGGAGCGCAGGAAGGCGAACGCGATCGCCGCGATCGCGAGCGACAGCCAGGTGGGGGCGCCGAACACGACCGGGAGGCTGATGAGGGCGACCATGTCGAAGCCGCGGAACAGGTTCATCATCATCCCGGGCGGCATGGCGCCGGCGGACGTGGCGATCATCGGCCCCGAGTAGTTGGGGCTGCGCGCGCTCACCCACCGGATGGCGCCGATGAGCCCGGCCGCAGCGCTGGTGATCGCGACCATCGTCCCCTCGACGGCCGAGCGGTGGGTGCTGCTCGACCACACGCCGATGAACGCGGGGGCGGCGAGCACCGCCCAGACGAGGGTGAGCGCCGCGGGCACGACGGACGCCGCCGTGCGGATCTCGCTCGTGCTGTACGGCAGGCACCGGGCCAGGCCGGACGTGCGGGCGAGCACCCGCAGCGAGTTGAAGAACGGGATGAGCGCGGCCATGAGCACGAGCGCGGAGATCGCCACGTTGAGCGACCCGAGCCCGAGCGCCACCACGGCGTAGGGCACGATCACGGAGACGCCGAGCGTGGCGAGCGGACGCGGGAACCGGAACAGCCGCTGCACGTCGCGCCACACCAGCGCCCGGAGCCCGCTGCTGCGCCCGCGGGTGGGCCGCACCCGGCCGCGGGCCACGGCGTCCCGCTCGACGACGATGTCGCGCATGAGGCCGAAGTCGAGGGCGAACATGGCGCCCTGCATGCCCGACATGAGCGAGCCGCCGCTGGTGAGCCGGGCCCGGCGGATGAGGCCGAGCCGTGCCCGCGCCGTCAGCGCGCCGAGGACGCCGAGGAGGATCCCGACGCCCGCGACGCCGAGGGCGATCGACTGCCCGAGGGTGTCGGTGATCGTGAAGGTGGCCTTGCCCGCGGCGGTGGCGATGACCATGCCGAGCACCGCGACGCCGGCCAGGGCCACGAGCGCCTGCAGCGCGCGCAGCGTCCACGACCGCTCGAAGGTCTGCTCGGACGCCGCGAACGCGGTGGCTCCGAGGGCGGCGGCGCCCGTGGCCAGGGTCCAGATGACGATGCTGCGGCCGGGGGACCCGGTGAGCGCGGCGATGAGGGCGCCCACCCCGGCGCCGATGGCGAACGCCGCGATGAGGGCCATGACGAGGCGGCGGATGAGCAGCCGGGACCGGCGCAGCGGCGCGTCCATCAGCCAGAAGCCCTCCGCGGCCGACGCCAGCACGGGGCCGAACATCCGGCTGGCGGCGAAGGTCATGGTGAGGACGCCGGACAGCCCGGCCCACGGCAGCAGGCTGCGCCCGGAGATGCACCCGGCCGAGGCGCAGTCGGACACCGACCGCTGGGCGTGGATGATGACGTTGACGACCATCGCGGTGATCATCGCGGCGCTGAACACCGCCACGTAGCCGTCGCTGATCGCCTGACGGATGTTGCGGGTGGCCCTCCCCTGACGCCAGTCGCGCATGAGGAGGAGGAGTTGGCGCTCGTCGACCTGGTGGGTGGCGAACTCTCCGCTGGTGTGCGACGTCATGCCCGCTCCGCCCCCACGTGCACGATCCGGGCTCCGACCGCTTCGACGAGGCTGGGCTCGTGGCTGGCCATGACGATGGCGAGGCCGGCGTCCTTCTCCTGCTTGAGTCGCTGTCCGAGCCACTCGAGTCCCTCGGTGTCGAGCCGCTGCTCCGGCTCGTCGAGCACGAGCAGCTGGCGCGGCCGGACGAACGCCGTGGCCAGGGCGAGACGGCGGCGCTGGCCCGACGACAGGGTGCCGGGGAGCTGGCCCGACTGCGGCACCAGCTGCACCTGCTCGAGCACCTCGTCGACGAGCGCGTCGGCGTCCTCGAGGCCGTGCGCGCGGGCGAGCAGGTCGAGGTGCTCGACGACGCTGAGGTCGGGGAAGAAGTCGAGGTCGTCGATGACCGTCGCCACCGCGCGGCGCATCTCCGGGTTCGATTCGCGCATCCGCTCGCCGAGCACCTCGACCGAGCCGTCGGTCGGCTTGTCCGCCCCGACGATGCAGCGCAGGATCGTCGACTTGCCCGCGCCGTTGCGTCCGGTGAGCGCCACCGCCTCGCCGGCGGCGACCTCGAGGTTGAAGCGCTCGACGATCACGGCCTCGCCGTACTTCTTGGTGAGGTTGGTGACTTTGAGAACCGGACGGGTGCCGGACGTGCGTTTGGCCATGGCCGCCATTGTTCCGCATCGCGCCCGCGCACCCCGCATCCCGCCCGTCGGGGAACCGGCGACAACGCCGTAGAGTGTGCGCGTGACTTCGCGAGCGACCCTGGCCAAGCGGCGCGCCGACGTGTCGCACATGTTCGACAGCGTCGCCAACCGCTACGACCTCATGAACGACGTGCTCACGATGGGGATCGACCGCAGCTGGCGCTACGACGTGCTCGAGGCCGTCGACCCGCGTCCGGACGAGCTGATCCTCGACCTCGCCGCCGGCACCGGCACCTCGTCCGCGGCGTTCGCGGACGCCGGCGCCGAGGTGTTCCCCACCGACCTCAGCATCGGCATGCTGCAGGTCGGCAAGCGGCGCGAGCCCGACCTGCCCTTCGTCGCCGGGGACGCCCTCCAGCTCCCGTACGCCGACAACAGCTTCCACGCGGTGACCATCAGTTTCGGCCTCCGCAACGTCGAGGACACCGCCGGCGCACTGCGGGAGATGCTGCGGGTCACCCGTCCGGGCGGCCGGATCGTCGTGTGCGAGTTCTCCACCCCGACCGCGCCGTGGTTCCGCGCCCTCTACCAGCGGGGCGCGCTCCGCGTCCTTCCCCAGGTGGCCCGGCTCTCGTCGAACCCCCCGGCCTACCAGTACCTCATCGAGTCGATCCTCGCCTGGCCCGACCAGCAGCGGCTGGCCGACCTCATGCACGACGTGGGCTGGAAGGCGGTGGGCTGGCGCAACATCAGCGGCGGCATCGTCGCCCTGCATCGCGGATGGAAGGGCGCTTCACCGGTCCAGGCGACCCGTGACTGACCTGCTGGCGGCGTCCGAACCCGTTCGACCCCAGACCCGTCCGATCGTCCTGGACGCCTACGCCGCCCGCAGCTGCCCGGTGAAGACGCACAACCGGTTCGACGCGACGCTGCCCGACATCCGCGGCGGCTCCCGGCTCGGCGGCACCCGCAGCGCGCCCGACGAGAACACCGCCGACGAGCACCTGCTCGAGCTGTTCGCCGGGGGCAAGGCGTTCGAGGTGGAGATGCTCGGGCGGATCGCCGCCGGGGCGTCCGGCGTCGTCGACCTGCGCTCCCCCGGCGAGGAGTTCTCCCGCGAGCCCATCGACCTCACCGCCCGCACCGCGGCGACGGCCGAGGCGGTCGCGTCCGGTGCCGCGATCATCCTCGGGCCCGCCCTCCCCCTCGACCTCGCCGGGCACCGCAGCGGACGCCCCGACCTGCTGGTCCGCGGGCCGTCCCGCGACGACGGTGGCCCGGGGTACCTGCCGGTCGAGGTGAAGCGGCACCGGGTGATGGAGACGTTCACCGGCTCCGGCGCGGCGGTGCGGCTGTCGACGCTCGACCGGCCCCTGCCCGACCA
>JAJYQH010000365.1 GCA_021794705.1 Actinomycetes bacterium
CTGGTTGATCGACTCCTGCTTGCTGACGATGTGCCCGTCGCCGTAGTTCGTGAACGCCAGGCTGATCGTGTAGACGGTGGGCCAGACCTGCAGCGCGAGCAGCAGCAGCAGGCCCGGGTAGAGGTACTTCGCGGGGACGGCGCGGCCGCTGGCATAGATGATGAGCGTGCCCATCGCCACGGCGGCGATGAGGATGACGCCGAGCCAGGACTTCTGCCCGGCCAGCCGGGTGATGACGAGGGCGGCGATCCCGAGCGCCAGGGCGATCGCGGCCCACTTCACGACGAGCGCCCACAGGGGGGTCTTGATGGTGTTCTTGGCGTAGATGGTGCTGGCGGCGGCTGCGTCCTTGCGGCTCGTCACGCTCATGGTGCTCTCCTTGCGCAGGACCCGGGTGGAGCCGACCTGCTGGCTCCACCCGGGTCACGGTCGATCGACTAGCTGGACGACTTGATCGCCTTGGTGATCTCCGCTGCGGCGGCGTTCATGCGGGCCGTCGGCTGCGACTTGCCGGAGACGATGTCCGCCTCGGCCTGCCCGAGAGGCGCCCACACCGCGTTCATGGCCGGGATGTTCGGCATGGGGAGAGCGCCCTTGCCGGCCTCGTACCAGGCCTTGATGTCGGGGTTGTTGGCGGCCACCTCGTTGTACGCGGCGGTGAGGGCCGGGGGACGCTGGCCGACCTCGAAGAGGGCGATCTGGACGTCCTTGCCGGTCATCGTCTTGGTGACGAACTCCTGCGCGAAGGCGACGTTCTTGGCGTTCTTGGCGACGTAGAACATCTGGATGCCGAGGAACGGGGTCATCGTGCCGCCGCCGGGGGGAGTCGGCAGGTTGCTGATGGCGTACTTGATGTTCGCGGCCTTGAAGGCGGCGATCGACCACGGCCCGGTGACGATGAACGGCACCTGTCCCTTCTGGAACATGAGGTTGGCCGCGTTGTAGTCGATCGAGGTGGAGAGCAGCTTCATCTGGGCGAGCTTCTGGATCTCGGTCGCGCCCTGGATCGAGCCGGCGTTGTTGACGATGACCTTGCTCGGGTCGTAGTCGCCGTTGGCCTTGGTGCCGAAGATGCCGCCGCCGTAGGCGTGCAGCCAGGGGTACATGTAGTAGGCGTCGCCGGTGGTGCTCACCTGGAAGACGAAGGCCTGCTTGGCCTTGCCCGCCTTGACGGCCTTGTTGCCCGCGGCGAGCAGTTCGTCGACGGTCGTCGGTGCGTCGGGGGCCAGCGCGGTGTTGCGCACGAGGCCGAGGTTCTCGATGGCGTACGGAACACCCCACGTGTTCCCGTTGAACTTGGTGGCCGCGATCGCGGTGGGGGCGAACTGCGCGGCGACGCTCGGGTCGAGCTGGATCGGGGCGACGGTGCCGTCCTGGACGAACTGGCCCAGCCAGTCGTGCGCGCCGACGATGACGTCGGGGCCCTTGCCGACCTTCGCGGCCGTGGTGAACTGCGCGCGGACGTCGGTCGACACCTGGACGGCGGCGCTGATGCCGTTGTCGGACGCGAACTGGTCGGCGTACTTCTTGATGACCGGGTAGCGGTCGTTGTCGCACCAGATGACCAGGTCGGCGTCGGCGCGGGCCGGGTTCTTGGAGCTGATGGCGGCCGGGGTCGACGCCGCCGCGGACGCGGAGGCGGAGCCCGAGGCGGAGGCGGATGCCGACGCGGAGGCGGAGCCGGCCGCGCTGGAGGAGCTGGAGGAGCCGGAGGTGTTGCTTCCGCACGCACTGAGGGCGGCGGTCCCCACAGCGAGTCCCGCGAGGCCCAGGAAGCCTCGACGGTCGAACGTGTGCGTCATGGTGTCCCTTTCATGGAGGTGCCCGTGGCGGCCATTGCCACGAGGGAGAGTCTGCAAGATCTTGCAACTGGACGCATCCTTGCACGACCGGGCCGCGGTGGGAAGCCGGGGCGGCACAAGTCACGGGATCGTTATGAAAGCGCGGTCATCGCCGAGGTCCCGCCGTCCGCGGTTGTCACCGGCGCACCCTCGGCTCCTCACGGCCGGGGCCGTCGGTGCCGCCCGGCGTCCTGCAAGATCTGCCAACTTCTGCAAGAATCGCCGGGGTTCCGGGCGCCGACGCCCGCCCCGGAGGCCTGGACCGAACGGAGAACCATGATCCCCCTGCACCTCGCCCAGGCCGCGGCCCCCGGCTTCGAGGCCCACCACGACGCGTCCCCGCTGTGCGTTCTCGCGCCGCGCTCCCTCGCCGTCGGCGACCGGGTCACCCTGCGCCTGCGGACCCGCGGTGAGGTCGACGCCGTGTCGGTGCGCTACAGCCGGGACGGCGACCCGCGGTTCGCCGTCGCTCGGGCCGGCGAACCGGACGCCGGCGGCTGGCGGTGGTGGAGCGTCGACGTGCCAGTGATGAACTCCCGGGTCGGCTACCGGTTCCTCGTCGCCGCCGACGGCCTGGCGTGGAGCGTCAACGTGGTGGGCTGCCACGACATCGAGGTGCCGGACGCCGACGACTTCCGCCTGGTGGTGGGCCCGCAGGCGCCGGAGTGGGTGCACGAGGGCACGACCTACGAGATCTTCCCCGACCGCTTCGCCCGCGGCTCGCGTCCCGTCGAGGCCGACCTGCCCGAGTGGGCCGAGCCGGCGGCGTGGGACGAGCCGGTCGCCCATGGGACGCCGCGCGCCATGCGGCAGTGGTACGGCGGCACCCTGTGGGGCATCGCGGACCGCCTCGACGAGCTGGTGCACCTGGGCGTCACGACGATCTACCTCACGCCGTTCTTCCCGGCGCAGTCGAACCACCGCTACGACGCCACCACCTTCGATCGGGTCGACCCGCTGCTGGGGGGTGACGAGGCCCTCGCGCACCTCACCTCCGAGGCGTCCCGCCGGGGGATGCACGTCATCGGCGACCTCACCCTGCACCACACCGGATCGGCGCACGAGTGGTTCCGCGCCGCGCTCGCCGACCCCGCCGCGCCGGAGGCAGCGTTCTACTTCTTCGCCGACGACCGGTCGGGCTACGCCGGCTTCTTCGACCTGCCGGGCATGCCCAAGCTCAACCACGGCGACCCGGACCTGCGCCGCCGCCTGTACGCCGGCCCCGACTCGGTCGTGGCGCACTTCGTGCGCGACCTCGGCCTGTCGGGCTGGCGGATCGACGTGGCCCAGTCGGCCGGCGTCCACGGAGCCGTCGACGACACCGACCTCGTCGCGGCGCTCACCCGACACACCCTCGACGACCTGGCCGCCGAGGCGGGAGTGCCGGCCCACTACCTCGTGGCCGAGCTCCAGCACGACTTCCGCGAGAAGCTCGCCGGGGGCGGGTGGCAGGCGACGATGAACTACGCGGGCTTCACCCGGCCGGTCTGGTCGTGGCTCACCGACGGGCGCGCCGACCACCACTGGGGGGCACCGGCCGACGTCGGCCGCTACGGCGGCGGGCAGATGGTGCGCGCCGTCGAGGCGTTCAGCGGTGCCGTGCCGTGGGCGGCCCGGCAGGCGTCCCTCAACGTGCTCGACAGTCACGACACCCCCCGGTTGCGCTCGGTGGCCGGCCGCTCGGCCCAGCACCTCGGGGCGGTCCTGCAGTTCACCCTGCCCGGTACCCCGATGGTCTACGCGGGCGACGAGGTGGGACTCGAGGGGCTGAACATGGAGGACTCGCGGCGTCCGTACCCGCCGGAGGGCGAGCGGCACGCCGGAACCCTCGCCCACTACCGGG
>JAJYQH010000001.1 GCA_021794705.1 Actinomycetes bacterium
TCGTCGGCGTAGAGCAGGATGCGGTCGGGAAGCACCTCGTGCCGGTCGCCGATGTCGCGGAGCTGGTCGACGACCAGGGCGTTGCGATCCGACCCGAACCGCATCTCGAGCACCTCCCGGCTGGAGTACCGGCGGATGAGGGACGCCGGAGACCCCTCTGCCATGATGCGCCCGTGGTCGACCACGATGAGCCGGTCGCAGAGCTGCTCGGCCTCGTCCATGAAGTGGGTGGTGACGATGAGGGTGACGCCCTCCTCCTTGAGCCGGAAGAGGCGGTCCCAGAGGATGTGCCGGGCCTGCGGGTCGAGGCCGGTGGTGGGCTCGTCGAGCAGCAGGATGCGGGGCTGGTTCACCAGGGCCCGGGCGATCGTCAGCCGCCGCTTCATGCCGCCCGACAGTTCCTGGACCTTGCTGTCGGCCTTGTCGGTGAGCTGAGCGAACTCGAGCAGCTCCTGCGACTTCGGCCTGAGGTAGCTGCGCGGCAGCCCGAAGTAGCGGCCGTAGACGATGATGTTGTCGCGGACCCGCAACTCCTCGTCGAGGTTGCCCTCCTGGGGCACCACGCCCAGATGTGCCCGCACCTCCGGCCCCTGGGTCTCGGGGTCGAGGCCCATCACCTCGAGCACCCCGCCGCTGCGGGTGAGCGTGCCCCCGATCATCCGCATCGTCGTCGACTTGCCCGCGCCGTTCGGTCCGAGCAGACCGAACGACTCGCCCGCGGGGACCTCGAAGTCGATGCCGTCAACGGCGACGACGTCGCCGTAGGTCTTGAGGAGCCCGACGGCCCGGATCACAGGTGCCACGTCGACCGACCCTAGATGAGGCCACCGACACTTTTCCACCGGTTAACCGGACGCCCCCTCTCGCCCCGGGGCTCCCCCCTGACAAGGGGAGATCAGGCGAGGCGCTCCTTCGCGCGGTCGACGGCGTCCGGGTTCGCGCCGCAGTAGTCGTGCACGAGCCTGCGGGTGCGCCGGCGGAGGAACACCCCCGCGACGGCGAGGACGACGACGAAGACGATCAGCGCGACCCAGGACACGTCCTTGAAGTAGCGGTCGGCGGCCAGCCCGAGGTAATGCACCGCATAGGTGATGGCGAAGCTCCACGTGATGCCGCCGAGCGCGTTGGCCAGGAGGAACAGGTAGTAGTGCATCCGCAGCAGCCCCGAGATTGGGCCGGCGAACATCCGCAGGATGGCGACGAAGCGGCCGAAGAACACGGCCGGGAACCCGTAGCGGGAGAAGACGTGCTCGGTCCACGCCAGTTCCTCGGCAGCCACGTGCTTGGGGAACTTGCGGTGCATCCAGCGCAGCAGCTTGTTGCCGTGCCGCCGCACCACCCAGTAGCCGATGCTGTCGCCGATGATCGCCCCGATGGCGCCGGAGGCGGCGATGCCGAAGGTGGAGATCTGGATGTAGTGGCCGGTGGCGAGGATCGTCGCCGCGATGATGACCGTCTCCCCGGGCAGTGGGATGCCCATCGACTCGATGAGCACGATCCCGCCGATGACGATGTGGATGAGCCAGGGCGGGACGCCGGTCATGAGGTGTTCGAACCAGGTGAGCATGAGCGGACCAGAACCTTTCGGGGTGGTGGACGCGCCGACGTGCCGCCGACTGATCCTGTCGAGTCTATGTGGAAGCTCTGAATCGGCGCTGACTCCGGCCCCGCACCCCACCCGGACGGGCGCGAGGGCGGCCCCAGTGGGACCGCCCTCGCGCCGTAGGTGCCGGAGGCAGGATCAGAAGTCCATGCCGCCCATGCCGCCGGCGTCGCCGCCCGCCGGAGCCTTGACCGGCTCGGGCTTGTCGGCGATGACCGCCTCGGTGGTGAGGAACAGGGCCGCGATCGAGGCCGCGTTCTGCAGCGCCGAACGGGTCACCTTGGCGGGGTCGATGATGCCGGAGCCCAGCATGTCGACGTACTCGCCGGTGGCGGCGTCCAGACCCTGGCCGGCGGGCAGGCCCGCGACCTTCTCGACGACGACGCCGCCCTCGAGGCCGGCGTTCACCGCGATCTGGCGCAGCGGGGCGGCGCAGGCGGAGAACACGATGTGCGCCCCGGTCGCCTCGTCGCCCTCGAGCTGGTCGACCTTGGCGGCCTTGGACGCCTGCAGCAGCGCCACGCCACCGCCGGGGACGATGCCCTCCTCGACCGCAGCCTTCGCGTTGCGGACGGCGTCCTCGATGCGGTGCTTGCGCTCCTTGAGCTCGACCTCGGTGGCCGCACCGACCTTGATCACCGCGACACCGCCGGCCAGCTTGGCCAGCCGCTCCTGCAGCTTCTCGCGGTCGTAGTCGGAGTCGCTGTTCTCGATCTCGCGACGGATCTGGGAGACCCGCCCGGCGATCTGGTCGGCGTCGCCGGCACCGTCGACGATCGTGCACTCGTCCTTGGTGACCACGGCGGAGCGGGCGCGACCGAGCAGCTCCAGGGTGACGCCCTCGAGCGAGAGGCCGACCTCCTCGCTGATGACCTGGCCGCCGGTGAGGATGGCGATGTCGGCGAGCATGGCCTTGCGGCGGTCGCCGAAGCCCGGGGCCTTGACGGCGACGGACTTGAAGGTGCCGCGCAGCTTGTTGACGATCAGGCCGGCGAGGGCCTCACCGTCGACGTCCTCGGCGATCACGAGCAGCGGCTTGCCGGCCTGCATGACCTTCTCGAGCACGGGGAGCAGGTCCTTGAGGCTGCTCACCTTGGAGTTGACGATCAGCACGTACGGGTCGTCGAGGGTCGCCTCCATCCGCTCCGGGTCGGTGACGAAGTACGGGGAGATGTAGCCCTTGTCGAAGCGCATGCCCTCGGTGAGCTCGAGCTCGAGCCCGAAGGTGTTCGACTCCTCGACGGTGATGACGCCTTCCTTGCCGACCTTGTCCATGGCCTCGGCGATGATCTCGCCGACCGTGGTGTCACCCGCGGAGATGGACGCCGTCGCCGCGATCTGCTCGCGGGTCTCGATCTCGGTGGCCATCGCCGACAGCTGGTCGCTCACGGCGGCCACGGCGGTCTCGATGCCCTTCTTCAGCGACATCGGGTTGGCGCCGGCGGTGACGTTGCGCAGGCCCTCGCGCACCATGGCCTGGGCGAGCACGGTGGCGGTGGTGGTGCCGTCGCCCGCGACGTCGTCGGTCTTCTTGGCGACCTCCTTGACGAGCTCGGCGCCGATCTTCTCGTACGGGTCTTCGAGCTCGATCTCCTTGGCGATGGAGACGCCGTCATTGGTGATGGTGGGAGCGCCCCACTTCTTCTCCAGCACCACGTTGCGGCCCTTGGGGCCGAGGGTGACCTTCACCGCGTCGGCGAGGGTGTTCATCCCCCGCTCGAGCCCGCGGCGGGCCTCGACGTTGAATTCAATGAGCTTGGCCATCAGGCGATACGTCCTTCGGCATCAGGAGCCGGTGGGCTCCAACGGTGGTCAATGACTGCTGGAAACCGGCAGTGCCCGCGACGGACGATCCGGTGATCTCACCACCCGTTTCCGAGGTAGCACTCGACACAGCCGAGTGCCAACATCATGTTTAGCACTCGCCCACCACGAGTGCAAAGTCCCTCGGCCGATCGGTTCCGGCGTGCCAGGCTGGGCGCATGACCAGCGCCTGGCCCCATGACCCCGCCGGCCCCGACACGCCGGTGGCCCGCTCGGGCGCCGACGTCGCGGCCCTCGCCGCAGGCTCCGC
>JAJYQH010000059.1 GCA_021794705.1 Actinomycetes bacterium
TGGGAGGTCGGCGATGGCGACCGCGACGGACACCGAGGAGTACGGGCTGACGGTCGAGGTGCCCGACCGCCCGGGTGAGCTGCGCTTCGCCCAGGTGATGGGGAGCGTGCCCGAGCCGCCCGAGGTGGCCAACCCCCGCCACGGCCTCGCCCCCCGAGGTGCCCAGGCCGACCCCGCTTCGCCGGTCATCGACTTCGATTTCGTCCGGCGCGACGAGGTGTGGGCCGAGGGGCTCGCCCAGCTCTACGAGTCGGCCAACGCCCAGCAGTGGGACGCCACCACCGACATCGCCTGGGACCGTCTTGTGGCTTTGCCCGACGAGGTGGAGTCGGCGGTGGCTCAGGTCATGACGTTCCTGGCCGAGAACGAGTTCGTGGCGCTGTACCTGCCGGCCAAGCTCCTGCCCCGGGTGCACCCGGAGTACACCGAGGTGGCCCTGGTCCTCGCCTCCCAGGTCAAGGACGAGGCCCGCCACATCGAGGTGTTCACCAAGCGGGCCTTGGCCGGCGGGAAGGGCCTGGGCAAGGTGGAGCCTGCTACCCAGTGGGCGCTGCGTTCGCTGCTGAGCCACGAGGACTTCACCGAGGTGTCGTTCCTGCTGCACGTGGTGGGCGAGGGGACCTTCTTGGAGCTGCTGCGCTTCTTGGAGACCCACGCCCCCGACGAGGTCACCCGCCAGATCATGCGCCGCACCCGCCGTGACGAGGCCCGCCATGTCGGCTACGGCCTGGACCACGTCGGCTGGCGGCTCGCCCGCCAGCCCGAGCTCGCTGTCCAGCTTCTGGCCGCGGCCGAGCGCCGGGCGGCGTTCGTTCGTGCCTCGGCGGGGGCCAGCGCGGCGGTGCAATCGGCGCTCGCCACCCTGGCCGGCGGCGGCGGCGAAGACCACGAGATCGAGTCGGGGATGGAGGCGGTGAAGGACCTCTACCACCAGATGCACGACAAGCGCCTGGTGCGCCTGCGCCGGGCCGGTTTCCCCGAGGAGGTCGCCCAGGAGATCTCCGCCCTGCACGGCGAGGCGGTCAAGACCTTCATGTGACCCGCTGCCCAGCACAGCGCATCCACGAACTGTCCCACACGAACACCGCGCGAGAGGATCCCAGCGATGAGCGAGACGACCACCAATCTGAACGACGTCGACATGGCCACCCTGCACCAGCTGGTCGAGATGTACCAGGGCGACCCCGAGGCGGGCCATTCCACCTGGTCGGCGAGGGTACAGTGGCTCGGAGGGTTCCGGGCCGAGGCCCAAGTCCGCGAACTTCCCCCGGTACGGGCCGACGAGCCGACCTGGTTGGCGGGTACCGACACCGGGCCCAACGCCGTCGAGCACCTGCTCGGCGCCTTGGGCCAGTGCCTGGCTGTCGGCTACGCGGCCAACGCCGCGGTGCGCGGCATCGGCATCGACGCGCTCGAGATCAGCTTACGGGGCGAGATCGACCTGCCGGTCTTCCTCGGGCTCGCAGGGGGCAACGCCGGCTACGACCGCATCAACGTGGAGGTGCACCTCGACGCAGACGCTCCCAGGGACCAGCTGGAGGAACTGCACCGCCACGTGCTCGCCACCTCCCCGGTCGGCAACACGCTCGCCAACCCGGTCCAGATCGAGGCACGCCTCGCAACTTGAATTGGGTGGCTGCCGGCCTTCGGTGTTCTCGCTGCCGATATTCGCGCCCGCCTCGTGTCCCGGGGGGAGGCGTCAGGAGGCTCACACTGCCTCGGCCAGGCTGAGGGAGAAGTCCCCGGCGGTGTCGGTCCACCACCGCACCATTTCGAACCCGGCCCGCTCGAGCTCGGCCTCCAGTCGGGAGCGGCGGAACTTGGCGCTGATCTCGGTGCGCATCTCCTCGCCCCGGGAAAAGTGGACCTCGATGCCGAGGCCGGGCACGCGAACGACCTGATCGCAGCGCGACCTGAGCCGCATCTCGATCCATTCCGCGTCGGGGTCCCAGCGGACCACGTGGTCGAAGCGATCGAGGTGAAAGTCGGCGCCGAGCTGCGCGTTGAGCACCGCCAGGACGTTGCGGTTGAATTCGGCGGTGACCCCCGCCCGGTCGTCGTAGGCGGGCACCAGACGTCCGGGTGACTTGACCAGGTCCGCGCCGAGCAAGAGGTGGTCGCCGCCGGTCATCGTGGCCCGCAGCCGCGAGTAGAACGAGTGCCGCTCGTCGGGCATCAGGTTGCCGATGGTTCCCCCCAAGAAGGCGACCAGTTGGCGGCCGTGGCGTGGAGTGCGATGCAAGTGGCGCCCGAAGTCCCCGACCACCCCGGTGACGGCGAGCCCGGGGTAGGCCCGGGCGATCGCCATGCCGGCGTCATGGACCGCCTCCTCGCAGATGTCCAAGGCCACGTAGCGCGACAACGTGCAGCCCCCGACCAGGGCGTCGAGGAGGATCCTCGTCTTGGTCGCCGAGCCCGATCCCAGCTCCACCAGGGTCTGGGGGCGGCTCAGGGCGGCGATGTCGCCGGCCCGGTCGGTGAGGATCTCCCGTTCCCGGCGCGCCGGGTAGTATTCCGCCAGCGCGGTGATCGCCTCGAACAGCGCCGAACCGCGGCGGTCGTAGAACCACTTCGGCGGCAGATCCTTCGGCGTCGCCGTCAGGCCGAGGCGTGCCTCTGCGCGTAGGGCGGCGTCGAGCTCGGCGGCGTCGAGGTGCACGTCGAGGCTTGGGGAATGGACCGCGGTCATCGAGCTGGTCTCCTTGCGGTTCGTCATGGGCGAAGTCCGGCAGCACGGGGTCATCTCCTGGCCCGTCCCATCCCCGGGGCGGGAGCCCCGCTCGACGCCTCGTTCATGCATCGCGGGCCAGGCGGAGACCGGCGAAGGCCCAGCGGGCCGCGGCCGAAAAGAAGTTGCGGTACGTGGCGCGTGCGTGCCCGGCCGGGGTCGCACACGAGCCTCCGCGCAGCACGTACTGGTTGACCATGAACTTGCCGTTGTACTCGCCCACCGCCCCTCGGGCGGGGCGGTAGCCCGGGTAGGGGGCATAGGCGCTGGAGGTCCACTGCCAGACCTCCCCGACGAATCCCTGGTCCCCTGCGGTCGGGGGGCGGGGGTGGAGCGCTCCGACCGCAGGGGCGTCGGCGCCGCCCGCCGCGCCCGCCGCCACGGCCTCCCACTCGAACTCGGTGGGGAGGCGTGCCCCGGCCCAGCGGGCGTAGGCGTCGGCTTCGAACAGGCTCACGTGGCACACCGGCTCGGCCGGATCGACCGGCCGGTCCCCGCCCAGGGTGAACTGCCGCCAGGCGCCCTCGAGGTGTGACCAGTAACCCGGCGCCTGCCATCTGTGGGCCTGGACGGCGGCCCATCCCTCCGACAGCCACAGGTCCGGGCGGCGGTAGCCACCGTCATCGATGAAGGCGAGCCACTCCCCGTTGGTCACCAGGGCACTGGCCAGCTCGAAAGGGGCCAGGTGCACGGTGTGGAGGGGAGTTTCGTTGTCGAAGCAGAAGCCTTCCCCGCCGTGGCCGATCTCAACGAGGCCGCCGTCGTGGCCGATCCAACCGCCGGCTGGCGGGCGGGGCGCCGGCATGGTCGCCTCGGTCGCAGGGGCGTAGGCCGGGGCCAGCGGGTTGAGCGACAGGAGGTGCTTGATGTCCATGAGCATCAGCTCCTGGTGCTGCTGCTCGTGGTGCAGGCCGAGCTCGACCAGTTCCGCGACGGCGCCGTCCG
>JAJYQH010000007.1 GCA_021794705.1 Actinomycetes bacterium
TCCCAGCGCTACCGGGTGCCGCCCGACCCGGCGCTGCTGACCCAGATCAGCCAGGAGACGGGCGGGCGTGAGGTCTCGGCGAAGTCGGCCGGCCAGTTGGACAGCGCCTACAAGGACCTCAAGAGCAGCGTCGGCTACGAGAAGGTGCGCAAGGAGGTCACCGCCGAGTACGCCATGTACGCCCTCGGGTTCGCGGTGGTCGCCGCGCTCGGCGCCGTGTCGATGGCCGGGCGGTGGCCCTGATGAACGCCGGACTCGTCGTCATGGCGCTGCAGTTCCGGGCGCCCTGGCGGTTGTGGTGGCTGCTGCTGGTACCCGCCATCCTGCTCCTCTACGCGGCCCTGGCCAGTCGCCTCAGCACCCGCCGGCGTGCCCGCTCGCGCCTCGACCGGGTGATCCCGCGGGACGCCCCGTGGAAGCGGCACGCCGCCGTCGCCGCGGCGCTCGCCTCCCTGGCCGCGCTGGTGCTCGCCTACGCCATCCCGATGGACTACACGCTGGTGCCGCGTGACCGGGCGACCGTCGTCATCGCGATCGACGTGTCGAAATCGATGATCGCCACCGACGTCCCTCCCAACCGGATCGAGGCCGAGAAGACGGCTGCGAAACAGTTCCTCGGCGAGCTGCCTCCGCGGTTCAACGTCGCACTGGTGAGCTTCGCGGCGACGGCCGAGATCCGCGTGCCGCCCACCACCGACCGGGGGGCGCTGGCCCGGGCCATCGACGCCCTCCAGGTCGCGCCGTCCACGGCCATCGGCGAGGGCGTGTACACCTCCCTCCAGGCGGTGGCGGAAGCGCCCACCGATCCGGCTCATCCCAAGGACCGCGCGCCCGCGGCCATCGTGCTGCTGTCCGACGGCGCCACCAACACCGGACGCGACTCGCTGGGGGCGGCCAAGGCGGCGAAGCAGGAGGGCGTGCCCGTCTACACGATCGCCTACGGCACGCCGTGGGGGTACGTCACCGAGAACGGGCAGAATCTCCCCGTGCCCGTCGATCACGCCGAACTGCACGCCATCGCCGCCGAGTCCGGTGGCAAGGCGTTCGCGGCCCAGTCGGCGTCCCAGCTCACGTCGGTGTACCAGACCATCGCCTCGGCGGTCGGCCAGGAGCGGGTGTACGTCGAGGTGACGGCCCGTTACGCCGGCATCGCGCTCGTGCTGGCGATCATCGCCGCCGTCGGCGTGGTGTCGCTGGGAGCACGCTGGCCGTGAGCGGGGACCTCGTCGAGAACCTCCGCCGGGTGGAGGTTCGGATCGCTCGGGCCTGCGCAGAGGCGGGCCGCGACCCGCGCTCGGTGCGCCTGCTGCCCGTGTCGAAGACCCATCCGGTCGAGGCGATGCTGCGGGTGAGCGACCAGGGGTATCACCTGTTCGGCGAGAACCGCGTGCAGGAGATGCAGGCGAAGTCCGACCGGCTGCGCGAGCTGGGGCGCACCGACATCGGGTTCAGCGTCATCGGACACCTGCAGGTGAACAAGGCGAGGGTCGTGGCCCGGCTCGCGAGCGAGTTCCAGGCGCTCGACTCCGCCCGGCTCGCGCACGAACTCGACCGGCGCTGCCTCGCCGAGGGCCGGCGACTCGACGTGCTGGTCCAGGTGAACACGAGCGGGGAGGCGTCCAAGTCGGGCGTCGCCCCCGAGGAGGCTCCGGCATTGGCCTCCGAACTGCGGCACTGCGAGGCCCTCCGGGTGCGCGGCCTCATGACCGTGGCGCTCAACGCGAGCGACCCCGCACCCGTGGCCGCCTGCTTCGACCGACTCGTCGACGTGCAGCGCCGGCTCCGGGACGCCGACATCCCCGGCCTCAGCTGGGACGACCTGAGCATGGGCATGACCGGCGACCTGGAACTGGCCATCTCCCGGGGCGCGACCTGCGTCCGGGTGGGCCGGGCCATCTTCGGGGAAAGACCACTTCAAGGAGCGGAATGAGCACAACGACGGTCCTCGGACCCACCCAGGGCGGGGTCCCACGACGCATGCGGGCGACGGACATCCTGGGCCTCGTCGGCATCGCAGCGGCCCTGGTGGTCTTCGTCTGCTCCCTGTCCCTGGCCCGGTTCCTGCCCGGCGGGATCAACCACGTGCCCGGGGTGGGACTCGTGCACAACCGGCTGGGCCGCCAGATCGCCGTCGCCACCCTCATCGCAGCCCTCGGCTGCCTCGGGGCCTCGTGGTGGTTCCTGCGGGCGGCGTCCGGTCGCAGGCGCTGGATCTATCTCGCGGTCTGGCTGGTGCCCCTCACGCTGGCGCTTCCCACCATTTCCAGTGATCTCTACAACTACGCCGAGCAGGGGTGGTCGCTCCTGCACGGGGGCAACCCGACCGTCGTTCCCGCCGGCAGCATCCCGGGGCCGTTCCAGAACTGGGCCGGCTACTGGTGGGGCACCACGGTGCGCTACCCGCAACTCGGCCTCGCGCTGTCGGCGGTCAGCGTCGTGCTCGGCGGCGGCCACCAGTACCCGACGCTGGTGCTGCTGAGGCTGTGGCCGCTGGTCGGCCTGGTGCTGCTGGCGGTCGCCGTGTTCGCGCTCAGCCCCGACACCGGGGAGGCGCCCGGCAATCGCGCGTGGCTCGCCGTGGCCAACCCGGTCATCCTCGTGCACGGCATCGTCGACGGCCACAGCGACCTGTTCGCGATCGCCCTCGTCCTGCTCGGGATCGCCGGCTTCCAGGGGCGGCTGGGCCAGGTTCGCGGCCGCTGGTTCCGGTGGGGCTTCGCGGTCGCCCTCTGGGTGCTCGCCGGGCTCATCAAGCCCACGGCGCTCATCCTGCTCGCGGCGCTTCCGTGGCTGCGGGGACGACCACCGGTCGGCTGGAGGGCGAGGATCCTCCGCCTGACGCTGGCCGGCGCCGTCGTTGGCGCCGCGGCGGCCCTGACGACCGCGGTGACGTTCGTCCTCCCCGGCAGCGTGCGCTGGCTCAGCGGCACCGGCGACCCGGGCAGCTTCACCGACTCGCTGCCGCGCGTCATCCAGACCGCGGTCGGGGAGGCGTCCAAGCGGGTGGCGGGCGTGTCGGGGGACACGCCGCCCTTCGGCTCGGTCATCGTGCCGCTGTCGGTCGTCCTGGCCCTCATCTTCATCGCCGTGGTGACGCTCCGATCCCGGACGCTGGACGGCTGGTCGGTGGTGCTCATCGTGCTCACCGGGCTCGCCCTCCTCGGCCCGGCGTCGCGGCCGTGGTACTTCCTCGGCATCGCCCCGAGCCTGGCGCTCCTGCCCACGGCGACGACCCGGCGGCAGGCGTTGTTCTGGCTGCAGTTCCTCCTGTGGAGCCTCGTGCGACTGCCGACGATGTTCGTCAACGGGGTCGTGGTGTCGCTGGTTCCCTGGCTGGCGATCGGGCTCGTCGTCGTGTTCGCCTACCTGGACGGGTTGTCCCGGCGCGCGGGCCTCACGCCGTCGTCCTCAGCGCAGGTCGCGTGACCGGAGGTTGTCGATGGCCAGGCGCGGCACGTCGTCGGCGGGGGTGTAGCCGAAGAGCTGGGCGAAGAAGCTCACCTCGCACTCCAGGCGCCTCCGCCTCGCGGCCACGCTCCGGAATCCGTGCCCCTCGCCCTCGAACATGACGAGCGCGACGGGCAGTCCGCGGTCGCGCACGGCCCGGGCCATCGTCTCGGCCTGGTTCGGTGGAACCACCCGGTCGTCGAGGCCCTGGAGCAGCA
>JAJYQH010000308.1 GCA_021794705.1 Actinomycetes bacterium
TGGTGCTGCTCACCTACGTGGTGGTGGCCGGCATGATGATCGCCGGACGCCGGCGTCCCCACGGAGCCAGCCCGACCATCCTCATGGCGCTGCACCGCTGGATCGCGCTCGGCATGTCGGTCTTCCTGCTCCTGCACATCGTCACCGCGATCGCCGAGACCTTCGTCAACATCAACTGGATCTCGTTCCTCGTGCCGTTCACCAGCGGCTACGCGCCCTTCGAAGTGGGCCTCGGCACCCTCTCCTTCGACCTCATGATCGCGGTGCTGGTCACCTCGTACCTCCGGCACCGGATCCCCGAACGGCGATGGAAGGGCGTGCACTGGCTCGCCTACGGCCTGTGGCCGATCGCGGTCATCCACGGGTTCACCCTCGGCACCAGCCAGGAGTGGGGGCTCCGGCTGATCACCCTCGGCTGCGGTGTCGTCGGCCTGATCGCCATCGCCTGGCGGCTCAACGCCCGTCACCACGACCGCCAGCGCCGCGACGTCATCCTCGAACAGGAGTGGTCATGAGCCCCACGGCACCCCAACGCACCGGCGTCCAGTTGCTCGATTCGCTGGACGCCGCCGGCCTCACCGGCCGCGGCGGAGCCGCGTTCCCCTCGGCGGTCAAGCTCCGGGCGCTGACCCGGCGCCGCACGACGCTCATCGTCAACGCCTGCGACGGCGAGCTCGGCGCGGTCAAGGACGGCTGGGTGGTCGCGAACCACCTCGACGAGCTGCTCCACGGCGCCCAACTGGTGCAGCGGCTGGCGCGGGGCGATGTCATGTTCGCCGCCCACCGCGGCTCGGCCACCGAGCAGCGGCTGCGGGCGGCCCGGGTCGACGTGCTCGACGCCCCCAGCCGCTACGTGTCCTCCGAGGAGAGCTCGCTCATCAGCCTCTCGCAGGGCGGCCTGGCGCGGCCGATGACCAAGCGCTCCCTCTACATCCAGGGCGGTCGCGACTCCACCGGACGCCGCATCGCGCCCACTGCCGTCCTCAACGCCGAAACCGTGTGGCGGATCGCGCAGATCGCCGAGCGGGGGCCGAAGTGGTTCCGCGGCTACGGGACGGAGTCGGAGCCCGGCCCCCGGCTGGCGTCGGTCGGCGGCTACGTCGGCCGCCCGGTGGTGGTGGAGACCCAGGCCGGGGTGCCGGTCGGTGAACTCCTCTCCGCCGCCCGGGTCCCTGGCGACGCCGAGTACGTGCTCATCAACGGCCTGGGCGGTGCGTTCGCCAGCCTCGCCGGAGTGTCATCGGCGTCCTGGTCGAGGGAGGGGCTCGCGCCCTTCGGCGCCCGGTTGGGCCCGGGCATCTTCGAGGTCGTCGACCCGCGGCGCTGTCCCCTCGACGCCGTCTCCGAGCTGCTCGCCTACGCGGCCGGGGAGTCGGCGGGCCAGTGCGGACCGTGCATGTTCGGCGTCCCCGAGCTTTCGGGGCTGTGGCAGCAGTACCTGCGGACGCCGTCCGCCCGCCACCGCCGCGCCCTCGACATCAACCTCGGGCTGCTGCCCGGCCGCGGGGGGTGCAAGTTCCCCGACGGCGTCGCCGGGCTGGCGGTCAACGCCCTCGCGGTGTTCGCCGACCACATCACCGAGCACGCGTCCGGACGCTGCCGCTACGCCACGAGGAGGACCGCATGACGTCCGGAGCCCGCGTCGAGGACAGCGTGCCGTTGCAGGTCGACCGGATGGCCTGCACGGGCCACGGGGTCTGCGCGCAGATTCTGCCCCGCAACGTCGCCCTCGACGCCCACGGCTACCCGATCCTCCTCGACGACCGGGTCGATCCCGAGGAGGGGGACACCGCGATCCGCATGTGCCCCGCCCGCGCCCTCTACTGGAAGGGCAGCTGAGGCTCCCGTACACTGGGACGTCTTGAGGGGAGTACTTCGAGAAGCCCCACCCGGTCAGGACGACCGCCCGACGGCGGTCCCGGGCGGCGCCGGCGTCCTTGCGCCGGTGAAGGAGACCTCAGACCGACCATCGATCTGAGGATCTCCGCATGACCCAGCACCATCTCCCGCTCCTGGAAACCGTCGCGACGCCCGCCCTGTGGGCCTGGACCCTCGCCGGCGTCCTCGCCCTGTTCGCCGTCGACTTCGTCATCACCCGGCGTCCGCACGAGGTGAGCACCCGCGAGGCCGTCGGCTGGTCGGCCTTCTACATCGCCCTGCCGCTCGCCTTCGGCGCCTGGATCTGGGCGGCCTACGGCGGAGACACCGGCCTCGCGTTCCTGTCCGGCTACGTCGTCGAGAAGTCGCTCAGCGTCGACAACCTCTTCGTGTTCATGCTGCTGCTCGGCGGGTTCGCCGTCCCGAGAGTGCTGCAGCAGCGGGTGCTGCTCATCGGTGTCGCCGGCGCCCTGGTGATGCGCGCGGTCTTCATCGCCCTCGGCGCGGTGCTGCTCGCGCGGTTCAGCGTCACGTTCCTCGTGTTCGGCCTCGTCCTGCTGGCGAGCGCGGTCAAGGTGTGGCGCGACGCCGTCCGCGGCCACGACGACGAGCCCGACGTCGGCAGCCTGGTCGTCGTGCGGTGGATCCGCCGGGTGCTGCCCGTGTCCGACGGCTACCGGGGCACCGCGCTCGTGACCTCCGAGGGCGGACGCCGCGTCGTCACTCCGTTGCTCGTCGCGGTGCTGGCGATCCTCGCGGTCGACCTGCTGTTCGCCGTCGACTCGGTGCCTGCGGTGTTCGGGATCACCGGCGACCCGTACCTGGTCTTCGTCACCAACGCCTTCGCGCTCATGGGCCTGCGGGCGCTGTACTTCCTCATCTCCGGCGTCCTCAGCCGGCTGGTGCACCTGGGCCACGGCATGGCGCTCATCCTCGTCTTCATCGCCGTGAAGCTCATCCTGCACTGGGCGCATACGGTGTGGCACGCGGTCCCGACGGTCCCGACGCTGTGGTCCCTGGCCGTCATCGTCGCCATCCTCGTGGGCACCACGGTCAGCAGCCTGGCGGCGTCCCGTCGCGCGGGGGCGGGACGCCGCGCCCTCGCCGAGTGAGTTGCCGGATCCGCAGCGCAGTTGCATGGTCGCATCCCAGAAGGGACGCCTCTCCCCAAACTCCCTGCGGATTCGGCAGTTGTGCACAGGGGACGTCTTCCGTCCTGGCGTCGGGCGCCGGCGTCCGCACAATCCGGGCGTGACGAACAAGCGCCAGGAGCTGGACGAGTTGTTGGCTCGACGGGGGGCCGTCCGCTTCCGCGACCATCCGGAGCTCAGCGGAGCGCTCCGCCTCGGGGTGCGGCGAGGAAGCCTCGTGCGGATCCTTCCCGGGGTGATCGTGCCTACCTCTATGACGGACGACCCGAACACGCGGATCGTCGCCGCATCGCTCTGGAGGCCCGGGGGAGTGCTGTTGGGTCGTGCGGCGGCGCGCCTCTCCTTCTCG
This sequence comes from Actinomycetes bacterium, assembly GCA_021794705.1. GTDB lineage: Bacteria > Actinomycetota > Actinomycetes > Propionibacteriales > Propionibacteriaceae > JAJYQH01. Next base: position 3,379 of record JAJYQH010000308.1, read on the forward strand.
TCCCGGATGGCTGTTGGCACCGTTCAGATAACTGGTCATCGAGCGACGCATCGTCCCGGGTTTGAGGTGGTCGAGATCGGCATTCCCCCCGAGTTCGTCCGGTTCCGCGGTGAGATACCACACACCGACCCGAGCCTGACGATCGTCGACCTGCTCCGGGTGGGCGATCGCGAGCCCCTGTACGAGGCGCTCAGGAGCCGAGCGGTCACCCTCGCGTCGCTTCGTTCCGCGCTGCAGTTGAACCCCGGGCGGGACGGCAATCAGGTGGTGCGGCACGAGTTGTGG
>JAJYQH010000214.1 GCA_021794705.1 Actinomycetes bacterium
CGCCGGGAGGCCCGCACCGACCGGGCCGTGAGGGCTCACCCCCAGCCGAGGTCGTGCAGCCGGCGGTCGTCGATGCCGAAGTGGTGGGCGACCTCGTGCACCACGGTGATCGAGATCTGCTCCACGAGGTCCTCCCGGTCGGTGCACATCCGCTGCAGCGGTCCCTGGAAGATGACGATCCGGTCGGGCCACAGCGGGCCGGCGTCCCAGCGCTCGGTGAGTGGCACCCCCTCGTAGACGCCGAGCAGGTCGGGGTCGTCGGCGTCGGGTTCGTCGTCGACGACGATGACGACGTTGTCCATTGCGTCGAACAATGCGTCGGGGATGGTGTCGAGCGCGTCGTTGACGGCGTCCTCGAACTCGGCCCGGGTGATCGAGACCATGCCCGACACCCTAGAACCCGCCCCTCCGCTCCGCCCGGGGCGTACGGAATGACTGGGGGCGTACGGAATGTGGCCCGAAACCGACGAACCGTACGCCCGGGGACGCCGACGAGGCGGACCCCCTGCTGGGGATCCGCCTCGCGGTGGTGTCGCTGTGGGCCGGTCGGGCCCGGTCAGTCGGTCAGCTCTCGCTGCGCACCTGGTCGAAGTCGGCCGGGGGCGTGTCGGGGAGTTCGCTCATCGGCTCGCCCTTGAAGCTGAACGGCAGCTCCGACCCCTCGGGGGCCACATCGACGACGACGATCTCGCCGGGCTTGAGCTCTCCGAAGAGGATCTTCTCGGCGAGGATGTCCTCGACGTCGCGCTGCAGCGCCCGACGCAGCGGACGGGCCCCGAGCACCGGGTCGAACCCGCGCTTGGCGACCAGCGCCTTCGCCGCCGGCGTGAGCACGATCGACATGTCCTTGTCCTTGAGCCGGGTCTCGATGTCGTTGACCATGAGGTCGACGATGTGCTCGATGTCGTCCTCGGTCAGCTGGTGGAACACCACGACCTCGTCGACCCGGTTGAGGAACTCGGGACGGAAGTGCTGCTTCAGCTCGTCGCTGACCTTCGCCTTCATGTTCTCGTAGCTGCCGCCGGTGTCGCCCTGGCGCGAGAAGCCCAGGTTGACGCCCTTGGAGATGTCACGGGTACCGAGGTTGGTGGTCATCACGATGACGGTGTTCTTGAAGTCGACCACCCGGCCCTGCGCATCGGTGAGCCGACCCTCGTCGAGGATCTGCAGCAGCGAATTGAAGATGTCGGGGTGGGCCTTCTCGATCTCGTCGAACAACACCACGCTGAACGGCTTGCGGCGCACCTTCTCGGTGAGCTGGCCACCCTCTTCGTACCCGACATATCCGGGCGGCGAACCGAACATCCGGGAGGCGGTGTGCTTCTCGGAGTATTCGCTCATGTCCAGCGTGATCAGGGCATCCTCGTCACCGAACAGGAATTCGGTGAGCGCCTTGGTGAGCTCGGTCTTTCCGACGCCGGAGGGTCCGGCGAAAATGAACGAGCCCGACGGACGCCGCGGGTCCTTCAGACCGGCACGGGTACGCCGGATCGAGCGGGACAGCGCCTTGACCGCGTCGTGCTGGCCGATGTAGCGCTTGCCGATCTCCTCCTCCATGCGGAGCAGTCGAGCCGACTCCTCCTCGGTGAGCTTGAACACCGGGATGCCGGTGGCAGAACTGAGCACCTCGGCGATCGACTCCTCGTCGACCTCCGCGGCCGAGGAGTTCTGCTCCAGCCGCCACACCTGCTCCTTGGCGGCGCGCTCGTGGATGAGCGACTTCTCCTGCTTGCTGAGGTCACCGGCCCGGTCGAACTCCTGCGCGTCGATGGCCGCCTTCTTGGCGGTGGACACGCTGGCGATCCGCTCGTCGTACTGCTTGATCTCCGGCGGAACCGTCATCCGCTTGATCCGGAGCCGGGCGCCCGCCTCGTCGATCAGGTCGATCGCCTTGTCGGGGAGGAACCGGTCCTGGATGTAGCGGTCGGCCATGTTGGCCGCGGCCGACAGCGCCTCGTCGGTGATGATGATGTGGTGGTGCGCCTCGTAGCGGTCGCGCAGGCCCTTGAGGATGTCGATGGTGAGCGCGATGCTCGGCTCGGCCACCTGGATCGGCTGGAACCGCCGCTCGAGGGCGGCGTCCTTCTCGATGTGCTTGCGGTACTCGTCGAGGGTGGTGGCGCCGATCGTCTGCAGCTCGCCGCGGGCGAGCATCGGCTTGAGGATCGACGCGGCGTCGATCGCTCCCTCGGCGGCACCCGCACCGACGAGGGTGTGGATCTCGTCGATGAACAGCATGATGTCGCCGCGGGTCTTGATCTCCTTGAGCACCTTCTTCAGCCGCTCCTCGAAATCACCGCGGTAGCGCGACCCGGCGACCAGTGCGCCGAGATCGAGCGTGTAGATCTGCTTGTCCTTGAGGGTCTCGGGCACGTCACCGCGGACAATGGCCTGGGCCAGTCCTTCGACGCAGGCGGACTTGCCGACGCCGGGCTCACCGATCAGCACCGGGTTGTTCTTGGTGCGCCGGCTGAGCACGGTCATGACGCGCTCGATCTCCTTCTCCCGACCGATCACCGGGTCGAGCCGGCCCTCGCGCGCAGCCTGGGTGAGGTTGCGCCCGAACTGCTCGAGCACGGTGGCGGAGGTCGGGGCGGGACCGACGTCTGGGGCTCCGGACGTGGAGGGCTCCTTACCTTGGTAGCCACTGATCAACTGCAAAGTGGTGGTGCGGATCTTGTTCAGGTCGGCGCCCAGCTTGATGAGCGCGTCGACCGCGACGCCCTCTCCCTCACGGATCAGGCCGAGCAGGATGTGCTCGGTGCCGATGTAGGAGTGGTTCATCTGCAGCGCCTCGCGCAGGCTGAACTCGAGCACCTTCTTGGCGCGGGGCGTGAACGGGATGTGGCCCTGCGGCACGTTCTGGCCGTGACCGATGATGTCCTCGACCTGTTCCCGGACGGCTTCGAGAGTGATGCCGAGCTCCTCGAGCGCCTTCGCCGCCACCCCGTCGCCCTCATGAATGAGGCCGAGCAGGATGTGCTCGGTGCCGATGTAGTTGTGGTTCAGCATCTTGGCCTCGTCCTGGGCCAGGACGATGGCCCGTCGGGCCCGGTCTGTGAACCGTTCGAACATTGCTCTCCTCACTTCGGACCTTGTGGCCCGGCGAATCCTGTCGCCCCAGCGGATCTGGCGCTCGAGGATGGTGTCAATCCTACTAACCGCACCGCGAGCGGGGGTGTTCCGGCGTTCGCCCCCGGCTCAACCCGGACTCGCGCCCACCGACGGTCCAGACGCCGCTGGCCCACCCCGCGACTCGAGCGCGAGGTGGGCCAGCGGTGCAGACGTGGGGCGACGCCTCAGTGGGCGGCCTCGTAGGCGTCCTTGATCTCCTGCGAGACCCGCCCGCGGGCGCTCACCTTCATTCCCTGGGCGATCGCCCAGGCGCGAACGTCATTGGCGGTTCCGGGACGCGCCTTGCGCCCGGCGGCGCGGCGTCCGCCGGTGCGGCGGGCGTGCGAAATCCACGGTGACAAGGTCTCGCGGAATTTGTTGGCATTGTCGCTGTTGAGGTCGATCTCATAGGTGACGCCGTCGACGGTGAAGTTGAGAGTTTCGCTCGCAACCGAGCCGTCGAGATCGTCTTCGACGACGATGTGGGTGCGCTTGGCCATAATGCATACCTTCCACGTGCGGTTCGGA
>JAJYQH010000039.1 GCA_021794705.1 Actinomycetes bacterium
GTCGAGGAAGAAGTGCTCGGTCTGGACGAACTCCGGCACCTCGCCGTTGATCCGGCTGCGCGGGTTCTTGAGGTCGACCGGGTCGAGCTGGTTGCCGCAGTTGTCGCACTGGTCGCCGCGGGCACCGTCGAAGCCGCAGATCGGGCAGATGCCCTCGATGTAGCGGTCGGGCAGGGTGCGGCCGGTCGACGGGGAGATCGCGCCCATCTGGGTCTGCTTGACGATGTAGCCGTTGTCGTAGAGCGTGCGGAACACGTCCTGCACCACCCGGCGGTGGTTCTCGGTCGTCGTGCGCGTGTAGAGGTCGTAGCTCAGCCCGAGTCCCTGGAGGTCCTCCGCGATGACCCGGTGGTACTTGTCGGCCGTCTCGCGCGCGGTGAGCCCCTCCTGGTCGGCCTTCACCTGGATCGCGGTGCCGTGCTCGTCGGTGCCGCTCACCATGAGCACGGTGTGCCCCTGCATCCGCATGTACCTGGCGAACACGTCCGACGGGACGCCGAAGCCGGAGACATGACCGATGTGCCGCGGGCCGTTGGCGTAGGGCCAGGCGACCGCGGCGAGAATGTTCGCGCACATGGGCTCTAGCCTAGGGCAGCCGTCGGGGGGCCTCCGACCCGCCGACGGGCGTCGCCTGGTGGTAGCGCTGCTGCCAGCCGTGCGGTGTCCGCTGCCACACCGAGCTGCGCAGGGTCTCCCCCGTCGCGTCGCTCGCCCGCCAGCGCAGCAGCAGCACGTCGTCGGCGAGCCGGTCGGCGCCCAGCAGTTCGAGGTCGGTGGGCCCGGCGAGCGGGGCGAGGGAGGCGAGGGTGCGTCCGCGGGTCCAGATCCGTCCCGACCGGCCCACCTCGACGAAGTCGGGATGGAGCAGCGCGCCGGCGGCGTCCCGGTCGGAGCGGACGGCGTCCTCGAGCAGCGACCGCTCCAGGCGGAGCACGTGCTCGACGTCGTCGGGGGCCGGCGGCTCGTCGAAGAGGGTCGCCTCCGGCTCGGGCCGGGGGCTCGGCCCGGTCATGGGGGACGCCGCCGGCGTCCGGCCCGCCCCGTCGAAGCCGGGGCCGGAGTCGACCGGGGCGCCCCGCTGGAAGGCGGTGGCGGCCGCCCGGGCGCGGAGGTCGGCCGCCTCGTTGAGCTCGTGTCCCGCGTGCCCCTTCACCCACTCGAACCGCACCCGGCGCCCCGTCATCGCGGCGTCGATGCCCTGCAGCAGCTCGAGGTTCTGCACCGGCTGCCCGTCGGCCTTGCGCCACCCGCGGCGCTTCCACCCCGGGCTCCACTTCGTGACCGAGTTGATGACGTACTGGCTGTCGCACAGCACGAGCAGGTCCTCGGCACCGCGTGACTCGGTCTGGCGCAGCAGGTCGAGCACGGCCATGAGCTCGCCCATGTTGTTGGTTCCGTGCGCCCAGCCGCCCGCCGCCCAGCAGGTGTCGTCGACGTACCACGCCCAGCCGGTGGGGCCGGGGTTGGAGAGGGAGGACCCGTCGGCCGCCGCGGTGATCACGGCCGCCATCGTAGCGACCGGACGCCGAACCCCCGGGCCGCCGTCAGGCGGGCCGCCGGGCCGGGGCGAGGAGCGGCTGCAGCAGGGTCCAGCCGAACAGGGCGAGCAGGCTCACGAGGAACGCCGCACGCACCGGCCCGGCGGCGACGGGCAGGTGCCGCCATTTGAGGAACAGGTCGAGCGCCAGCCAGCCGGAGACGACGAGCGCGAGACGGGGCCAGTGGCGGCGTCCGGGAGACCCGAGGTCGACGGCCAGGGCGGCGAGCACGAGGCCGCTCGTGTAGTAGAGGTAGGTGCCCGGGTCGAGAAGCAGCCGGCTGGCGACGACGACGAGCGGGATCCACTCGATGCGGCCGGACCGGGCGGCCAGCCAGGCGAGCGTCACGCCCAGCCCCAACTGGGTCGCGCGGCACCACCACGGGGTGGTCGGGTCGGTGACCCCCCAGACCCGCAACGCCGAGTCGGCGGCGTTCTGGATGCCGAAGGAGCCGATGGCCAGGGTACGGGGGTCGCCGAGGATGAACGGCACCCAGGGCAGCACCGACATCACGCCGCCGAGCAGCAGCCGGCGCACCCGGTGCTCGCGCCCGCCCCAGCCCAGGAGGATCATCGGCAGCGCCCACGGCTTCGCGGCGGCCGCCAGCCCGGCGGCCACGACCGCTGCCCACGGGTGCCCGCGGCGGGCGGCCACGAGCGCCGCGGCCATGAAACTCAGGGCGAGGACGTCGTCGAGGTGACCGTAGTGCACGGCGAGCACCGACCAGGCCGGGATGACGACGAGCGCGGAGACGAGCCAGCGCTGGAAGCGACGTCCGGGGGCCAGCAGCGTGAGCAGCCAGACGTCGAGGCCGCCCAGCCCGAGCATGAGGGCGCCGGCGAGCCAGGAACTGGCCGTGGTGCCCACGGCCTTGACGACGAGGGCCGACACCGCGAGGGTCAACGGGCCCATCTGCAACTCGGGGTGGCTCGCGAACAGGTGCACGCCCCCCTGCGGCGACCCGGGCATCGTCAGCAGCCGGCCGCCGGTGGCGAAGTAGTGCCAGGAGTACATGCCCCCGACCCTCGACACGAACGCCCAGGCGACGGTCCACGCGAGCACGACCACGACCGACCTGCGCCGCGAGGCCGCGGCCTCCTCGCTGATCCCGACGGGCTGACGGAGGCGCGACCACGACGGCTCGTCGGTCGTCGCCCGGGTGGCGACGGGTGCTGGCGCGAGGAGGGTCACGCCTTCCAGGATACAAACCTGAGAAAAGAAGACACAATCTCTCAGGCTGGCGAGTCGGGGCCCTCCTGGCTGCGTGGCCCGTGACCAGGGGGAACGCTGGCGCGTGCCGCCCTCAGCGGGCGAGGTTGTCGGGCCCGAACGCCTGCGGCAGCACCTGATGCATGGCCAGGATGCCCTCCGGGGTGTCGACGAGCAGGCCCGGGCCGCCGTGCTCCCACAGCAGTTGGCGGCAGCGGCCGCACGGCATGATCCGTTCGCCGGCGCCGTTGGTGCAGGTGAAGGCGACCAGCCGGCCACCCCCGCCGGCGAGGAGCTCGGAGACCAGGCCGCACTCGGCGCACAGCCCGACCCCGTACGCCGCATTCTCGACATTGCACCCCGCGACGGTGCGCCCGTCGTCGACGAGTGCGGCCGCCCCCACCCGGTACCCCGAGTAGGGGGCGTAGGCACGCTCGGCGATCGCGCGGGCGCGGATGCGGAGGCCGTCCCAGTCGACGCCCTCCCCCGCTCCCCCAATCTCGCTGGGCTCAGTCATGGTCGCTGCGGTACGGGACGCCGTCGGCCGCCGGCGCACGCACCCGGCCCACCAACCCGGCGACCGCGATGATCGTCGCGATGTACGGAAGGATGAGGAGGAACTGGCTGGGCATCGGGGTGTTGATGGCCTGCAGCTGCGAGGCCATCTGAGTGACGAACCCGAAGAACAGGGCCATGAGGGCGGCCAGGCCCGGCCGCCAGCGTCCCATGATGAGGGCGGCGAGGGCGATGAAGCCGTTGCCGACAGTGATCTCCTTGTTGAACTGGCCCACCGAGCCCACGGTGAAGAACGCCCCGCCCAGACCGGCGAACAGCCCTCCCACCAGCACGGACGACCAGCGGGTGCGGGTCACCGAGATGCCCACGGTGTCC
>JAJYQH010000350.1 GCA_021794705.1 Actinomycetes bacterium
CAGTCGCACCCCGCTTCGAGTGCCTCGAACGCGCGGCGGTTCGCGGCCGTGGTGACGTTGTAGCGCCCGTCGGCGGTGTAGATCGCGCCGTTGCGGGCAACGCGTGACGGGTTGACGCAGTCGAAGGTGTCGGCACCGTTCTCGATCGCCGCGAAGAAGTCGTCCGGCTCGCTGATGCCGAGGAGGTGCCGGGGACGGTCGCGGGGCAGTTCCTCGCTCACCCAGCCGACGATGGTGCCGAGGTTCTCCTTCTCGAGCGCGCCCCCGATGCCGAACCCGTCGAAACGGTGACCCGCGGCGTCCATCGACCCCAGGTCGCGGGCAGCCCGGCGGCGCAGGTCCTCGTACTGCGCGCCCTGGATGACGCCGAACAGGGCCTGGTAGGGCCGGTCCGGCCGCTCGCCGGTCAGGCGCACGTGTTCGGCGAGGCACCGCTCGGCCCACCGCCGGGTGCGCTCCAGGGACTCCTCCTGGTAGCCGCGGCTGTTGAGCAGGGTGGTGAGCTCGTCGAAGGCGAACGTGACGTCGGCGCCAAGGTGGTGCTGGACGCGCACGCTCACTTCCGGGGTGAACCGGTGCCGGTCGCCGTTGAGGTGGCTGACGAAGGTGACGCCGTCGTCATCGACCATGGCCAGCCGGTCGTGGCCGTCGGCGATGACCTCTTCGGTGCCGTGCCGGGTGGCGTCCATCGACAGCACCTTCTTGAAACCGGCGCCGAGGCTGAGCACCTGGAATCCGCCGGAATCGGTGAACGTCGGGCCCGACCAGTTCATGAACCGGCCCAGCCCACCCGCCGCGTCGACGATGTCGGGGCCGGGCTGCAGATACAGGTGGTAGGCGTTGGCGAGCACCGCCTGCGCGCTGAGGGCTGCGACCTGCTCGGGGAGCACGCCCCTCACCGTGGCCCTGGTCGCCACGACGATGAAGGCGGGCGTGCGGATGTCTCCGTGCGGAGTGTGGATAACGCCTGCCCGGCCCAGCCCGTTGGGCAGTTCGGCCGTGATCTCGAAGCCGAAGCCCGTCACGGACGGCCGATCAGGGCCTGTGCCTGGGCGAGGGCGACCGGTCCGGCCGTCGACGTGCGGAGCACCGCGTCGCTCACCAGGGCCGGCCGCGCTCCCGCCGCCTCGAACGTCGCGAGTTCGTCGTCGCTGACCCCGCCCTCCGGGCCCACGACGAACACCACCGACCCGGCGACGGGGAACTCGAGTTCAGACAGCCAGGCGGCCGCGCTCTCGTGCAGCACGACGGCGAGGTCGGCCGCCCTGACCCGCTCGAGCACCTGCCGAGTGGACTCGTACTCGACCTCCGGCACGCGGAGGCGACGCGACTGCTTGGCAGCCTCGCGCACGGTGGCGCGCCATTTGGCCAGCCCCTTGTCGGACTTGGCCTCCCACCGCACGACCGCCCGGGAGGCCTGCCAGGCGACGATCCGGTCGACGCCGAGTTCGGTGAGGGCCTCGATGGCGATGTCGCTGCGCTCCCCCTTGGCGAGCGCCTGCACGACGGTGAAGCGCACCGGCGGCACGGGGGCGGTGAGCACCTCGCCGACGCGGACGGCGAGCGTCTCCCGATCGGCCCCGACGACCTCGCCGTGGATGCCGTGCCCGTGGCCGTCGGACAGGTACACGGTCTCGCCGGGACGGACCCGGCGGACGACCACCGCATGCCGCGCCTCGTCCCCCGTCACCATCACCACGTGGCCGGGCCGCGCCTCACGGATCCGCGCGGCGTCCGGGGCGAGGAACAGCGGGTCGGTCATGCCCCGAAGGCCTCCTTCAACCGCCCGAAGACCGACTTGTTCGGCGACTGGTGGCGCGCGGTGATCGTCGTCTCGTCGCGCACCTCGGCGAGCCGGCGCAGCAGCTCGCGCTGCTCGTCGTCGAGTTTGGTGGGGGTCTGCACGAGGAACGTGACGCCGAGGTCTCCCCGGCCTCCGCCACGCAGCCGCGGCACCCCGCGGCCGGTGAGCGCCACCCGGGTGCCGGGCTGGGTCCCGGCCGGCACGGTGACCTCGACGTTCCGATCTTCAGGACGGGAGTCGTCGCGCTCGGCCTCGAGGGTGCTCAGGGTGATGCTCGTCCCCAGCGCCGCCGCCGTCATCGGAATCTTGATGACGGTCTCGAGGTTGTCGCCGTCGCGCTTGAAGGTGTCGTGCTCGAGCACGTGCAGCTCGACGTAGAGGTCACCGGCGGGCCCGCCGCCGGGGCCGACCTCGCCGTGGGACTCGAGGTGGATGCGGTTGCCCGTGTGCACCCCGGCGGGGATCTTCACGTTGATCGTCCGATTGCTGCGCACCCGGCCCTCGCCGGAGCACTCGCCGCACGGGTGCGGGATGACCGTCCCGTAGCCGCGGCACTGCGGGCACGGCTGCGACGTGCGGATGTCGCCGAGGAAGGAGCGCTGCACCTGGGTCACCTCGCCGCGCCCGTCACAGACCGAGCAGGTGACCGGCTGGGAGCCGTCGGCCGCACCGGAGCCGCTGCACCGGGGACAGACGATGGCGGTGTCGACGTTGAGCGGTTTGGTGACGCCGAAGGCCGCCTCCGCAAGGTCGAGCTCCATCCGCACCAGTGCGTCCTGGCCGCGGCGCACCCGTGACCGCGGTCCGCGCGAGGTGGCGGCGCCGAACATCGCGTCGACGAGGTTGGTGAAGTCGAACCCGCCGGCGAACCCGCCCTGGCTGAACCCGCTGAAGCCGCCGTTGCCGAAGCCCCCACCGAGGGGGTCGCCTCCGCGGTCGTAGATGTCGCGCTTGTGCGGGTCGTGGAGGACCTCGTAGGCCTCCTGCACCTGCTTGAACTTCTCCGCGGCGTCCGGCTCCTGGGCGACGTCGGGATGGACCTTCATCGCCATCCGGCGGTAGGCCTTCTTGATCTGCTCGGGGGTCGCGTCCCGCGGGACGCCGAGGACCTCGTAGTAGTCAGCACTCATGAGTGGTGTCGATCATCCTTCTGCCAGGAAACGGCCGACGTAGCGGGCGACGGCTCGCACCGCCGCCATCGTCGAGGGGTAGTCCATCCGGGTGGGGCCGACGACGCCGAGCGACGCCCGGCCATCGGCAACTGTGCCATAGGCGCTGGCGACCAGCGAAGTGGCCTGCAGCGTCTCGTAGGGGTTCTCGTGGCCGATCCGCACGGTCACCTCGTCGGCCGTCGACGCCTCGCCGAGCAGGCGGAGCAGCACGACGTTCTCCTCCAGTGCCTCGAGCACCGGGCGCACGGTCGTGTCGAACTGGTCGCCGAACCGGGCGAGGTTGGGGACGCCGCCCACCACCACCCGCTCGGACGCGTCCACGGCGAGCATCTCGAGGAGGAGGGCGATCACCGGCGTCCCGACGCGACGCAGGGTGGGCTCGAGGTCGCCGGACAGGGCGACCAGCCGGTCGACCGCGGCGGTGGGACTCAGTCCGACGAGCACGGTGTTGAGCGTGCTCCTCAGTTGCGCGAGGTGTTCGTCGCGGGCCAGCGGGATCTCGATCGTGCGTTGCTCGACGTTCCCGCTCGACATGATGAGCACGACGAGCGCCCGCTCGGCCGTGAGGCCGACGAGCTCGACGTGCCGGATCTGCGCCGCCGGCGCCGCGGGGTACTGGACGATGGCGACCTGGCGGGTGATCTGCGCGAGCAGGCGGACGGTGCGGCCCATGATGTCGTCGAGGTCGACCGCACCGGCGAGGAAGGTGCTGATCGCCCGGCGCTCGGCCATCGAGAGCGGCTTCACGGTGGCCAGGCGGTCGACGAACAGGCGGTAGCCCTTGTCCGTGGGGATGCGTCCGGCACTCGTGTGGGGCTGGACGATGTAGCCCTCCTCCTCGAGCACCGCCATGTCGTTGCGCACCGTGGCCGGGGAGACCCGCAGGCCGTGACGCTCGACGAGCGTCTTCGAGCCGACCGGTTCCTTGCTCGACACGTAGTCGGTGACGATGGCCTTGAGAACTTCCAGCTTGCGGTCGTCGAGCATCGCCCCTCCTCACCCCTCGGCCATCCCCGCCGTCCGCCTCACCGGCGAGCGACGGCGTGTTGGCACTCCCGTCATGCGAGTGCCAGCTTACCCGGGCGCCCGGACGGAGCGGAATCGCCGCGTCGGCGGCGTCCGGCTGCTAGACCGAGGAGATCGGCAGCCCGCGGCGGCGGGTGACACCGCGGCGCTCGAGCTCGGCGTAGACGAACGGGAGGATGTCGACGACGTGTTGCGGGGCGAAGGGCCAGGAGTAGCGGCGTGGGCCGTTGAAGTCGGCGACGATCTCCTCCAGGGTCACCCCCTCGCGGAATCGGTCCTCGCTGCTCGCCCACATCGACGCGAGCGCCGCCTGCTGTTCGGCGACCTCCATCGCTCCGACCGGCTCGCCGTGGCCCGGTACGAACAACAGATCGGGCGCGTGCCCGGCGCCCGACAGCAGACCGTCCAGGGCCATCGACCAGCTGGCGAGACTGGAATCGGGGCCGACGGACGGCTCGGCGGAGGTCTCGATGAGGTCGCCGGTGAAGACCACCCGGGCGTCCGGCACGTAGACGACCAGGTCGCCGTCGCTGTGCGCACGTCCGGGATGGACGATCTCGACCCGGCGCCCCCCGAGATCGAGGGCCTTGACGATCGAGACGTCGTCGGTCGGCGGAACCAGGTCCGCCGTGTCGACGCCGAGCTCGTCGCGGACGACCTCCGGGTCGATGGCCTCCGACCCGAGCTTGCCGCGGATGCTCTCGTGGCCGTAGGACACGACGCCGGGGACGCCGGCCAGCCCGAAGAAGTGGTCGAAATGCCAGTGGGTGACCACGACGTGGGTGACCGGGCGGCCCAGCAGGTCGTGGGCGGACGCCGCCACGTCGGCGCCCTGCGCCGGCGAGGAGCCGGTGTCGACGAGCAGCACGGCGTCGGTGCCGGCGACCAGCCCGACGGTCACCCCGGTCGGTTCCAGGGTGGCCACGTAGACGCCCTCGCGGAGTTGCCGCCAAGGGGACCGGGAGAAGTGCCGCATGCCACGGAGACTAACGCGAGAGCCGCTCCGACGCCCATGCAGCCCGGCGATGTCCACCGCAACCTTCTTGCACCGAGCGGCCCGGCAGTGGGTCGCCGGGAGGAGAATTCGGGGTGAAGGCACGTCCACGCTTCGAAGGAGCAGCAGTGTCAGACGTCGTCATTCTGGGCGCCGGTGTGGCCGGCCACACGGCCGCGCTGCATCTCAGCCGGCTGCTCGGCCGGGAGCACCGGATCACCGTGGTGTCGCCCAACTCCCACTGGAATTGGATCCCGTCGAACATCTGGGTGGGCGTCGGGAAGATGTCCAAGCAGGACGTCGTCTTCCCCCTCGCGCCGATCTACGCGCGCCGCCACATCCGGTTCATCCAGGCCAAGGCGGTGGCCATCCGTCCCTACGGGGACGCCGAGAGCGACCGTCCGGCCGTCGACATCGTGCACACCTCCCCGCCCGAGGACGGGCGCGAGGAGCGCATCCGCTACGACTTCCTCGTCAACGCCACCGGCCCCAACCTCCGGTTCGGGGCCACCGAGGGCCTCGGCCCCCAGCACGGCACGACGGTCTCCGTGTGCACGGCCGACCACGCGGTGGAGGCGGCCGGCCGGCTCCGGGGGGTCATCGAACGCTGTCGGGCGGGCGAGCACCAGACCCTCGTCGTCGGGATGGGCCACGGAACCTGCACGTGCGAGGGGGCGGCCTTCGAGTACGTGTTCAACGTCGACAACGAACTGCGGGAGGCGGGCGTCCGCGATCTCGCCCGAGTCGTCTACCTCACCAATGAGAGCCGGCTCGGCGACTTCGGCGTGGGCGGCATGGTGTTCAACGAGGGCGGCTATCAGACCACCTCCGAGCTGTGGACCGAGTCGCTGTTCCGCGAGCGGGGGGTCGAGCCGATCCTCGGGGCCCACGTCGAACGGGTGGAGCCTGGCACGGTGCACTTCGAGACGCTCGACGGGACCCACCACGCGCTGGACTTCGACTTCGCCATGCTGCTCCCCCCGTTCGGCGGCGTCCCGTTGGCGGCCTTCGACCGCGACGGCACCGAGATCACCCAGCAACTGTTCGCCCCCAGTGGCTTCATGAAGGTCGACGCCGACTACTCCGGCAAGCCCTATGAGCAGTGGAGCGCGAGCGATTGGCCCCAGACCTACCAGGCGCAGGGATTCGACAACATCTGGGCGGTCGGCATCGCGTTCGCGCCGCCGCACCAGATCAGCCGGCCGCTCACGTCGGCCAACGGCACCGTGATCACCCCGTCGCCGCCGCGCACGGGGATGCCCTCGGGCGTCATGGGCAAGACGGTGGCCCTCACCATCGCCGACCGCATCCGCCGCGGTCCCCGGGCCGAGGCGCACCGGGCGTCGATGGCCGACATGGGCGCGGCCTGCGTGGCGTCCGCCGGGGCCAACCTGCGCACCGGCTCCGCCGCCGCGATGACGATGATGCCGATCGTCCCCGACTACACGCGCTTCCCCACCGGCCGCAGCCTCGACGACACCCGGGGGGAGCTCGGCCTGGCCGGGCACTGGGTCAAGCTGCTGCTGCACTACATGTTCATCTACAAGGCCAAGGCCCGCCCGGGCTGGTTCCTGATCCCGGAGTGATGACGATGAGCGACAAGGTCCAGTCGCCGGTGAGCGACCTCACGGGGGCGCCCCTGCCCACCGAGCGCACCCTCAGATACCGCCGCAACCTCGCGGTGCAGTCGTGGAAGTTCGCGTTGTTCAATGCGCGCATCCTGCGCATGGTGCTCCGGGGCAGGCACTGACCCGGACGCCATGACGCGCCGCCGTCACGCGAGCCGCAGGAACAGCTTCTCCATGGCCGCAAGGTCGAGGTCGTTGCTCTGCGGGTCGGTGAGGCACTGCTGCATGGCCTGCGACACCACCGCGAACCCCGCGCGCTGAACGGCCTTCGCGACCGCGGAGAGCTGGGTCACGACGTCCTGGCAACTGCGCTCGTTCTCGATCATCGCGATGACGCCGCCGAGCTGGCCGTGGGCCCGCCGCAGCCTGGCCAGGATCTCGGGGACGCCATCCGACTCGAGGGCCCGCCCCGCACCATGAGCGACCCCGCGCGCCGGGCCGTCGTCCCCGCTCGTGGCGATCACCACGTCTCGAGCAGCCCTCGGCCCTCCCGGGCCGGCCGCAGCCATGCTGACGCCCATCTGGTCCCCGCCCGTCATCTCGCTCACGCCGATATCCTACCCCCTGGGGTATAGTCGCCGGGTCCGCTATGAGGAGGGTTACAGGTTCGTGTTCGTCGCTGTGGTCGCAGGTATCGTCATCGGTCTCGTTCTCGGAGCCCTCGGCGGGGGTGGGTCGATCCTCGCGGTCCCCGTGCTCGTCTACCTCCTCCACCAGAGCGCGCACGCGTCGACCACGGAGTCGCTGGTCGTGGTCGGGACGACGGCGCTGGTCGCCACGCTCAGCCACCACCGGCGCGGGAACGTGCGGTGGGGCCAGGGGCTGCTCTTCGGCATCCTCGGGGCGGTCGGCACCTGGGCCGGTGGTCTGCTGTCCCAGCAGATCCGGCCGCGACTGCTGCTGCAACTGTTCGCCGGCCTGCTCGTCGTGGTCGCGGTGATGATGTGGCGCAAGACGGTCGCCCGCCGCGCGCGGGCGGCGTCCCGGCCCGCGGAGACCTCCTGGACGCCGCGGCGCGCCCTCAAGGTGCTGCTCACCGCGACCGCCGTCGGCCTGCTGGTCGGATTCTTCGGGGTCGGTGGAGGCTTCGCGGTCGTCCCGGCCCTCGTGCTCGCCCTGGACACCCCGATGACCGTGGCCGTCGGCACGTCGCTGCTCGTCATCGCCGTCAACTCGGCCACCGCCCTGCTCGGGCGCCTCGGTTCGGGGGCCGCACTCGACTGGGGCGTCGTCATCCCGTTCACTGTCGCGGCCGCCCTGGCGAGCCTCGCCGGCGGCCAGCTGGCCGCGCGGCTGCCCCAGCGCATCCTCGCCAGGTCGTTCGCCGTGATCCTCGTGCTCGTGGCCGGCTACATGCTGGTGCGCAGCGCCGGCTGACCCCGGCAGGCTCAGCCGGGGAACGCGCTCCGCGCGAGCGCCCAGATTTCCTGGGTGCCCGCGCCGATCATCCCCTGCCCCGTCTCGCCCGGCCGGTAGTCGCGCCCGTCCCTCATCCGGCTCACGCCTCCCGTCTCGCGCAGCAGCAGCGAGCCGGGAGCGTGATCCCACGGGTGGAGATTCTTGTAGACGACGAAGTCGATCGCCCCGGTCGCCACCCGGGGATAGTCGATGCCCGCGGCGAAGGCACCGAAGACGATCGGCGACAGGGACGCACCCGCGTCGAAGCCGATGAGGCGACGCTGGGAGGCGACCCCCTGGGGCCGGGTGGGGTGGCCCTCCCGGACGGGTAGCGCCTCGCCGTCCCGGGTCGCCCCGGCGCCGGCCTCCGCGACGTAGACGTGGCCGAGGGCCGGCTGCAGGATCCAGGCCCGCACGGTCTCCCCCGACCGCACCTCGGCGATCATCACCGCGAAGTTCGCGCTGCCGCGCACGAAGTTGCGGGTGCCGTCGACGGGGTCGACGAGGAACGCGTGCTCGACGCTGCCGGCGGAGCCCTCCAGCGCCGGGTCGAGGAAGCACGCCTCCTCTCCGATGACCAGACAGCCGGGGGCCATCGCGGTGAGCTCCCGGGTGAGGACGCGCTCGGCCTCCCGGTCGGCGACGGTCACGAAGTCGCCGGGCGCCTTCTGGTCGATGTCGGCGTCCGCGAGCCGGCGGAAGCGCGGCAGGATCTGCTCGGCCGCGACCGCCCGCATGAGGTCGAGGATGTCATCGGACGACGGCTCGTGGCGCACGCTCATGCACCCATCGTGGCGCAGCGGCCCCACCCGGGGCCGCCGTGCCCACGCCGGGCCCCGGGGCGGCCGGAGGCCGGCGGCTAGAGTACGCAGGTCGGGAGGTGGACGATGTCGGTGGAGGCAGCCACGCCTGAGCGCTCACCGTGGCGGTGGCCCGCCGCGGCGATCGCGGTGACGATCGTGGCCGCGCACCTGCCGATCACCCCGGCGCACCTCAACGAGGCGCCCTACATCGGACTGTCGTTCGTGGGCCTGGAGATCGCACTCACGGTGCTCGCCGTGGCCCTCATGGCCGGCGGGGACACCCGCTCGGTGTGGCGCGCGACCCTGCTCCTCCCGGCCCTCGCGATCATCGGCTACCTCGTCACCCGGTCGGCCGCACTGCCCGGGATCGCCGACGACCAGGGCAACTGGACCGAACCGCTGAGTTACGTCGCCCTGGCCGCCGAGGCGCTGCTCGTCGTCGTCGCGGCCGCCCACTCGAGGACGTCGTGGACCCGCTCCCGGCTGGTCGCCCACCCGAGGGTCCTGGGTGCGCTGCTGCTGGCCGTGGGCCTGGCGCTCACCGGCTGGGCCGCCGTGACGTCGGCCGCCTGACCCCGGGGCCGCCCACGGCGTGCCGGTGGTCAGGAGTCGGTATCGAGGTGGTCCTGGGTGACGAAGTCGATGAGCCGCTCGACCTCGGTGTTGAAGCGCGGGTCGAGGTCGCGCCACGACCGCACCCGGCCGAGGATCGCCTGCCATCCCCTGGCGATGTCGGCCTGGTCGCGGTGGGGTTGACCGAGGGCCGCCAGCGTCCCCTTCTTGAAGTCCACGTCGCGGGGCACCGCGGGCCAGGCCTTGAGACCGACCGTGACCGGAAGCACGGCGTTCCACACGTCGATGAACCGGTGGCCGGTGATCATCACGTAGTCGCCGTAGCCGCTGCGCCCCACCTGGGCCGCGATCCGCGACTCCTTCGACCCGGGCACGAGGTGGTCGACGAGCACACCCAGCCGACGACTCGGCTCGGGCCGGAACTCGTCGACCACGCCGACGAGGTCGTCGATGCCGCCGAGGAACTCCACGACCACGCCGACGTGCCGCAGGTCGTCACCCCACACCTTCTCCACGAGTTCGGCGTCGTGGCGACCCTCCACGTAGATGCGGCTCGGCAGGGCCACCTTGGCCGACTCCGCCTCGCCCTTCCGCGACCCGGACGCCGTGCGGTCGGCCGCCCGCGCCGTGCCCTGGCGTGCCGGGATGCGCAGGGCGACCGGCTCCCCGTCGAGCAGGAAACCCGGACCCACGGGGAAGGAGCGGCGCTTGGCATGCCGGTCCTCGAGCACGACGAGGCCGTTCTCCCAGCCCACCACCGCCCCGCAGAACCCGCTCAGGGGCTCCTCGACGACCAGGTCGAGTTCGAGAGGGAGGTCGCGGGAGGTCTTGCGACCGGCCTGCTGCCACCCGGTCGACAGCACATCGGATCGGTATCTGGAGGGGAAGCTCACGCCAGGTGAGGCTACCCAACGGCATCGGCGCCCGGACGGAGCCACGCAGCGGCGTGACGACGGCCCCTGGTCGCGCAGACCGGGGGCACTGTCCGGTTGCCGGTCGACAGCGACCCAGAAGTGGCCACGACCCACAGCCAGAACGGGGCACTGTCCGGTTGCGGGTCGACAGCGACCCAGAAGTGGTCCAGTGCCCGGGGACTCGCGTCCCTGCCCCCGGTCCGGGTCAGTCCAGGAGCCGGCGGACGACGGCGTCCGCGAGCAAGCGACCCCGCAGGGTGAGCACGAGCCGGGTCCCGTCGCCCCGCACGTCGAGCAGCCCGTCGTCGACGAGCCCGGCGACCCGGGCGCGCTCGGTGGAGGTGAGCACGTCGACCGGCAGTCCGTCGGCGATCCGCAGTTCCAGCAGTACCCGCTCGACCCGGCGCTCGCCGGCGTCCAGCACCTCCCGTCCCTCGCCCGGGCCGCGCCCCTCAGCGAGTAGCGCGCCGTAGCGGCGCGGGTGCCGCACGTTCCACCACCGGACGCCGCCGACGTGCGAGTGCGCCCCGGGCCCGATGCCCCACCAGTTGTGACCCCGCCAGTAGGCGAGGTTGTGCCGGGAGCGGTGAGCGGGACCGCGGCTCCAGTTGCTCACCTCGTACCACTCGAACCCGGCCCTTGTCAGGAGTTCCTCGGTGACGAGGTACTTGTCCGCGAGGTCGTCGTCGTCGGGCGCGGCGATCTGGCCTCGACGGATGCGCCCGGCCAGGGCGGTGCCGTCCTCGACGATGAGGGCGTACGCACTGAGGTGGTCGGGCTCCACCCCCAGCGCGGCGTCGAGCGAGGCCCGCCAGTCGTCCATCGACTCCCCCGGCGTGCCGTAGATGAGGTCGAGGGAGATGTCGGCGAACCCGGCAGCCCTGGCCTGCCGGGCCGCCTCCAGGGCACGCCCGGGGGTGTGCACCCGGTCGAGCACCCGCAGCACGTGCGGCACCGACGATTGCATGCCCAGCGAGAGCCGGGTGAACCCGGCGCCGAGCAGGTCGTCGAGCACCGCCGGCTCGACGGTCTCCGGATTCGCCTCCGTCGTCACCTCGGCCTCCGGCTGGAGCCCGAACGCGTCGCGCAGGTGGTGGAGCAGGCCCCCGAGCATGCCCGCGGGTGCGAGCGTCGGCGTGCCGCCGCCGACGAAGACGGTCGAGAGCCGGGGGGCATCGTCGCCGAGCACCCGGCGGGCGAGGTCGATCTCCGCGTGCGCCGAGCGGGCCCAGACCGTGACGGCGTCGGAGTCGACCTGGTCGGGCGAGTACGTGTTGAAGTCGCAGTAGCCGCAACGCACGGCGCAGAACGGCACGTGCAGGTAGACCCCGAGGGGCGCCGTACCCACGCCGGCGACGACGTCCTCCGGCAGAGCGCCGTCCGGCGGCACCGGATCTCCGGGAGGCGGGGTCGACGGCATGAGGGCGAGGCTACGCCACCCCGCCCGTGGACCCCTCCGGCAGGGGCGTCCGCTCGGTCCGGCGGCGTCCCTCAGCACCAGCCCACGGACGTGCCTTTGTCATGACATACCCCCTCCCCCATGCGGGTGAGAGCGCCGCTACTTGGGGTGTTGCTACCGGTAGACTCCGCCGCATGCAGATCACCCGTCGCCATCTCCTCACCGCCGCCGGTGGGCTCGCGGCAACCGCCGCGCTCGCCGCCTGCGGCAGCAACAACGGCCTGTCGAACAACTCGGGCAGTTCGTCCGGCGGCTCGTCGGGTGGCTCCAAGCCCACCCTCGCCCAGTGGTACCACCAGTACGGCGAGGCGGGCACCAAGGAGGCGGTCAACAAGTACGCCGCGTCCTACCCCGACGCCACCGTCAACGTCACCTGGTACGCGGGCAACTACGACACGGCCGTGCCCGCGGCCCTGCTCACCAACTCCTTCCCCGACGTGTTCGAGTACGGCAACGGCCCCACCCTCGACATGATCAAGGGCGGCCAGGTCGTCGACATGACCGACGTCCTCGGCTCGTCGGTGAGCAAGTTCAACCAGTCGGTGATCAAGCGGCTCACCTTCCAGGGCAAGATCTGGGCCGTGCCGCAGGTCATCGACATGCAGCTGCTCTACTACCGGCCCTCGCTGCTGAATAAGGCCGGCGTCCAGCCCCCCACGACGTTCTCCGCGCTGGTCGATGCGGCCAAGGCGCAGACCACCAAGGACATGGGCGGGTTCTTCGCCGGCAACGACGGCGGCGTGGGGGTGCTCGGCAACATGTTCGTCTGGGCCTCCGGTTTCGACCAGTTGAACTCGGGCCGCACCGGCCTCGGGTTCCTCGAGCCCAACTTCTACGACTCGCTCAAGGCCTACCAGGCGTTCTACAAGAGCAACGCCCTGCTCAAGTCGGCGTCCAAGGACTGGTTCGACGCGTCGCCGTTCATCAACGGCGAGACCGCCATGCAGTGGGGCGGCCTCTGGTCGATGCCCGACGTGCAGAAGGCGTTCGGCAACGACTTCGGCGTGCTCGCCTTCCCGGCGATGGGGTCGTCGGGCCGTCCGGCCGTGCCGTTCGGCGCCTACAGCTCCTGCGTCGCCGCGAAGAGCAAGAACGTCGACGCCGCCAAGGCGTTCGTCAAGTGGCTGTGGGTCGACCAGACCGCCGACCAGGTCGACTTCGCCAACAGCTATGGCACCCACATCCCCTCGCAGGTGGCGCTCGTGCCCCAGTGCACGAAGATCGCCCAGGGGCCGGGCAAGGACGCCGCCGACATGGTGGCAAAGGAGGGCTTCGCCTCCGACATCATGTGGACCGGACCGATCGGGGACGCGTTCAACTCCGCGATGACCAACGTCATCGTCAAGGGCGCCGACCCGGCCAGCGAGTTCAAGCCGGTGGGCGACAAGGCCGTCTCCGAGCTCAAGCGAATCAACGGCTGATGAGCGCCCCCGCGGGCACGCGGGGCGGTCCCGGCATCGCACCCCTCGCCGCCGGCCGGCGTCCCACCTGGGGACGCCGGCTGCGCGGCCGTCAGGACCGTAACCTCTGGTTCGGGCTGTTCGTCCTCCCGTTCCTCGCCGGCCTGCTCGTATTCGTCTACGTTCCCATCGCGTGGAGCGCGTACCTGTCGTTCTTCGAGGCCCGGGCGACCGTGACGCCGACGAAGTTCGTGGGGTGGGCCAACTACAGCTACCTGCTGAGCGACCCCGAGTTCCGCTCGTCCCTGCTCGTGTTCGTCGCGTTCGCCGTACTCATCGTCCCGCTCACCTACGTCTGCTCGCTCGGCCTCGCCCTGCTGCTCAGCGGGCTCCGGGTGGCGCAGGCCTTCTTCCGGTCGGTGTTCTTCATCCCCACCGCCGTGTCGTACGTCATCGCGGCGATGATCTGGCGCATCTCGTTCTTCAACGGCGGCCGGTTCGGCCTCATCAACTCGATGCTGCGCCAGCTCGGCGGCTCGAACATCGACTGGCTGGGCGGGGCCAACTACGGCTACTGGGTGGCGCTGGTCTCACTGCGGTTGTGGCTGCAGGTCGGCTTCTACATGATCCTGCTCATCGCCGGCCTCAACCGGATCCCGCAGGAGACCTACGAGGCGGCCGCCATCGACGGGGCGGCGGGCTGGCGGCTGCTGCGCTACATCACGCTCCCCCAGCTGCGGGCCACCAGTGCTGCGGTGCTCATGCTCCTGCTCATCAACGCGTTCCAGGCGTTCGACGAGTTCTGGAATCTGCTGTCCGGCGTCAACGGCACCTACCCGCCGTACGGGCGGCCGCCGCTGGTGCATCTGTTCGTCATCAGCCTCGGCGGCTCGAACCAGGACCTCGGCCTCGGCGGTGCCGGGACGATGATCCTCACGGCGATCATCGTCGTGTTCGGCGTCGCGCAGAACTGGCTCACCAACCGCGGCGTGGAGAGGGACGAGCGATGAGGGCTGTTCGCGGCCGGTCGGCCCGCGTGCTCGTGGTCGTGCGGTACATCGTGCTCGCCGTGCTCGCGGTGCTGTTCCTCATGCCGTTCTACGTGATCGTGCGCAACGCGTTCGCGTCGTCCCGGCTGATCGCGGCCGCCCAGTGGCAGTGGCTGCCCGACCAGTGGAACCTCGACAACATCACCCAGCTGTTCACCAACTCCGACGTCGAGATGGGGGCGTCCCTGTGGCACTCGGCGGTGATGGCCGTGGTGCAGACGGGGCTCACGGTGGTCGTCGCCCTGCTGGCCGGCTACGCCCTGGCCCGGAACACGCACCGGGCGGCGAGGATCCTCTCGGCGTTGACGATCTTCACCCTCATGGTGCCCGCGGCGGTGACGTTCATCCCGACGTTCGTCATGACCTCGGCCCTCGGGTGGATCGACACCTTCCGCGGCCTCATCGTGCCCGGCATGTTCTCGGCCTTCGCGACGTACATGTTCCGGCAGTCGTTCCTCGGGTTCCCGAAGGAGTTGGAGGAGGCCGCCCTCATCGACGGCGCCAACCCGTGGCGCACCTTCTGGCAGGTCGTGGTGCCCAACTCGATGGGGATCATCGGGGCGGTCGGCACGATCATCTTCATCGGCTCCTGGAACGCGTTCCTGTGGCCGATGCTCGTCACCCGCAACGGCACCCGCACCGTCCAGGTGACACTCAGCCAGTTCATGACGTCGCAGCTCGTCAACTACCCGGAGCTGTTCGCCGGAGCGCTCGTGGCCGTGATCCCGGTGCTGCTGGTGTTCCTGTTCCTGCAGCGGTTCCTCGTGCAGGGCGTCGAGACCACCGGGCTGCGCTGAGGGTCGTCCCAGACTGGGCCGGCCCCTCAGCTCGGCTTCTTCTCTTTGCCCGCACCCTCGCCTGTCTGCAGCGCGGCCACGAACGCCTCCTGGGGCACCTCGACGCGGCCGACCATCTTCATCCGCTTCTTGCCCTCCTTCTGCTTCTCGAGCAGCTTGCGCTTGCGGGTGATGTCGCCGCCGTAGCACTTGGCGAGCACGTCCTTGCGCAGGGCGCGAATCGTCTCCCGGGCGATGACCCGCGCGCCGATCGCCGCCTGGATCGGCACCTCGAACTGCTGGCGCGGGATGAGCTCCTTGAGCTTGGCCGCCATCGCCACCCCGTACTGGTACGCCTTGTCCTTGTGGACGATCGCGCTGAACGCGTCGACCGGGTCGCCGTGCAGCAGGATGTCGACCTTGACGAGGTCGGCCGCCTGTTCGCCGGCGTCCTCGTAGTCGAGCGAGGCGTAGCCCTTGGTGCGGGACTTGAGGGCGTCGAAGAAGTCGAAGACGATCTCGGCGAGCGGCAGCGTGTAGCGCATCTCCACCCGGTCGGCCGACAGGTAGTCCATGCCCAGCTGGACGCCGCGGCGGGTCTGGCACAGCTCCATGAGGGTGCCGATGTAGTCGCTGGGCGACAGCAGGGTCGCCTTCACCACCGGCTCGAAGACCTCCGAGATCTTCCCCTCCGGGTACTCGCTGGGGTTGGTCACCACGTGCTCGGTGCCGTCCTCCATGACCACCCGGTAGACGACGTTCGGCGCGGTGCTGATGAGGTCGAGGTTGAACTCCCGCTCCAGCCGCTCCCGGACGATCTCCATGTGCAACAGCCCGAGGAAGCCGACCCGGAAGCCGAAGCCGAGGGCCCCGGAGGTCTCGGGCTCGTAGGTGAGGGCGGCGTCGTTGAGCTGGAGCTTCTCGAGCGCCTCCCGGAGCTCGGGGAAGTCGTCGCCGTCGATCGGGTAGAGCCCGGCGTAGACCATCGGCTTGGGGTGACGGTAGCCGGCGAGCTCGCGGGTGGCGGGCCGGCCCGCGAGGGTGACGGTGTCTCCTACGCGCGAATGGCGCACGTCCTTGACGCCGGTGATGAGGTAGCCGACCTCGCCGACGCCCAGCCCCTGGGACTTGATCGGCTCCGGCGAGATCACCCCCATCTCCAGCACCTCGTGGGTGGTGCGGGTGGACATCATGAGGATCCGGTCGCGGTGCGACAGCGCCCCGTCGACGACGCGGATATAGGTGACCACGCCCCGG
>JAJYQH010000141.1 GCA_021794705.1 Actinomycetes bacterium
CGTCGGCCCCTGCTTGTCACGGGCGTCGCGCAGGATCGACACCATGCAGCCGAGCCGGCTCCGGCCGCGGAACAGGTCGGGGGCGAGCGCCAGGTAGCCCTCCGAGGCGAGCCAGTCGGCCTGCCCACGGATCTCGTTGCCGAGACCGAACGCGTCGTGGATGACGACGACGCCCGGGGCCGGGCCGCCGGCGGCCGGAGCCGCGAGGTAGGCGGGGAGGTCTCCCGCCGCGGAGGGGATGGTCAGGTTCGGCATCGGCCCAGCCTGGCACACCGCCCGCCGTGGCGGGACCCTCGGCGTCCTCACCCCTGGACGATGACCGAATAGCCTCCCACCACGACCCCGTTCCGCACCTCCTGGAAGCGGAGCAGGTTGCCGTCGCCCGAGGACGTCGACACCGCCTTGGCGATCGATCCCGCGGTGAGGTCGGGCACCTTGAGGGCCCTGATCACGGCCACGGCGGGCGAGACCGTCGCAGGCTGCACGCTGATCCGGCCACCCAGCAGCCCCGGCCGGTCGATCGCGGTGAGCGAGTTCGGAACGGTGAGCGCCCGCACGGACGCGGCCCCTGGGACCACGGCGTGGCCGCCGAGCGTGCGCACCACGGTTCCGAGGTGCCCGATGTTCGGGAGACCAGGGACGGGGGTGACCACGTCGGTGAGCTGGGGCAGCACCACGTCGCGTCCGACCACCGCCTTGTGGGCGAGCAGGATCGGCGCGACGTCGGCACCCCCGTGCAGCAGTTGCAGGTCGGAGCCCAGGGTGAGCGCGGCGCCCAGTCGGGTGAGCAGCGGCGACAGGTCCTCGCTGGGGGCGGCCAGCATGAGGTTGTGCTGGGCCACGTGCCGGTCGGTGGACGCCGTGAAGCCCCCGGACGCCGGGTCCATCACGTGCGTGGCGACCGCCAGCAGGCATTCGTGCCCGCTGTTCTCGACGACCGGCGTCCACAACCCCTGGATGCGCACGAGCGCGTGGCAGTCCGGGGAGGTGCGGTCGCCGAGGTTGACCCGCGTGCCGCCGATGTAGTGCGGCGGCTCGGGGCTGCCCGCGTCGAAGGAGAAGGCCGGATTCGCCCACCAGGCTCGGACGGTGACTCCGACTGCCTCGAGCCGCCCCAGGTTCCACACGTGGACGAACACGCTGTGCGGTGTCCCTGGGATCGGGTTGATCACCGGTGTCGCCGAGCTGGGGTCCTGGACGTCGCCCTCGTAGACGCGGATGTCGGGCGATTCCCAGAAGTAGTTGACCGGCGGTTGCCGGACGCCGGTGTCCCCGGGGAAGGCGCGGATCAGGAGGTAGGGCCACAGGCCGTCCTGGCGCGGCGGGTGTTCCTTGTCGCCCAGCCACGCGCGCACGCGCTTCACCTCGGCCGGGTCGGCAGCATCGGGCGTGACGGTCGGGTCCGGGCCCGCGGCCGGCTCGCCACCCCGCTCGGCCTGGTCCTGCTCGGGCGTGAGCTGGGGATGGGTTTCCTGCTCGTAGCGGGATTCGTCGTTGGTGGGCATGAGTCAGCCCTTCTGTCCCTGGGGCGGCATGCCGGCCCGATCGATTTCCTGGGGGGTGACCTTGGTCGTGGTGCCGCAGCCGGGGTCGGCACCCTCGAGGTAGTGCACGGCGAGGTGCACGCTCGGGTCGTAGGCCCGCGCAGGGCCGCTCCATGCGAAGTCCTTGTCGGCGCAGTAGCCCTCCGGCACCGTGCACGGCGTGGGGAAGCTGTAGTGGGCCGCGTCGAAGTCCTGCTTGGGCGTCACCTTTGGCACGGTGGTCTGGTCCGACCGGTTCCAGTCCCAGCAGTGGTAGCCGTAGCCGCGGTCGGCGTCCAGGTTGAAGTCGGGCATGCTGCCGCCCTGGGTGAGCCGACTCACGACATAGGTGCCGTAGTCGACCGGATCGCCGAGGTGCCTCCCGCCCGGCAGGGCGGACGCCGACACCGTGTCGGTCGCCTCGGGCGTCGCCGCATTCTCGTACGCCACCCGGGTCGCCGGGTCGCCCGGCACGTGGTTCATGAGCACCCGGGCGTCCTGCCCCTGGGTCCAGGGGCCGGCGAACGTCAGTCCGGGCTCCCAGCCGACGGTGTTGCCCCGGTTGTCGTGCTCCGGGTACTTCCACGGGCGCAGGTACTCACTGGGCGCCTCGGGTCGGCCGCACGAGGGGTCGGGCAGCACGACGCCCAGAACCTGTTCGGCGACGCTCTGCGGATCGGTGACGATCGCCCGCGGGTAGGCCCGTTCGCGTCCGGAGTTCTCGTCGAAGGGGAGCGGGGCGGTCGCGAAGCCGTCGGGCGAGTTGAGGGCGGCGGCGAGGTCGGCGAGCGGCCCGTCCGGGCTGACCCCCAACTCGACGAGGCTCTGCATGATCTCCTCGGCCTTCGGCACGAGGAAGCCCTGCATCACCAGCGGCTTGCGGGCGGCGATGTAGAGGCTCCACAGAGGCAGCACCGCGTACTCGTAGAGGAGTTCGCGGATCGGGTAGGTCGCCAGGTCGGCGAGCACCGCGGCGGGGAGCGTTGCGAGCCACACCCCGAGTTCCCCCAGCCAGGCGAGGAACCCGAGCAGGGCCAGGAAGAGGTCCAGGAGGTTGAAGCTGTCGTCCGACGGGTCGCCGCCCCGCGAGGGGTCGTCGCCCACCCCACTGTCAGAACCGGGGGGCGCCGGTGGCGTGGTCGTTGATCACCGGCGGAGCGGTGGGCTTGCGAGGGGCGTACCCGCTCGTGGAGGTCTTCTTCACGTAGAGGTAGAGCAGCTTGAAGGTGTTCTGGATCGCGAGGACGCTCGGCCGTCCGGTCGGCTGGCCGCCGGCGTCGACGTCGGAGAACTGGATGGGGTCCCAGTTGAGGATCTTCGGATCGTTCGTGCCGTACACCTGCTCCATCGTCTGGATGATGAGCTTGCAGAGGTCCTCGGGGAGGTCGGCCGTGTCGAGGTCGAAGAAGTCGCTGCGCTGCTTCGCGGCGGCGGCCGAGTCGGTCGTGTCGTAGGCGGGGAAGCCGCTGAAGTAGTCGTAGGCCGGCGCGTCCTCGGCCCCCACGTAGGGCGCCTGCAGGCCCTTGCGGAACGCCAGCCGGAAGTGCAGTGCCGAGGTGTCCAACTCCCCGTACGGCTCGGTGCCGTGGTGGGTCGCGTCGTAGGCCTTGGCGTCCATATGGTTCTCGACCAGGTGGTGACGCTGCCAGTGCAGCCGGTAGGGGCCGCCCGCCTTGGTGTTGACGAACGAGTGGCCGGTGACGTCGGTGGCGCAGTGGCTCATCCAGCCGATCGCGAAGGCCTTGTGCTGGTCGGTTGTCGCGTTCTTATAGAGGGCCTGGGCGAACTCGTAGGTCTTGCGGTAATGGAACATGTCCGACCAGAAGAAGGCGGAGTCGCCGTACCCCTGCGGGACGCCGGAGGTCAGCAGGCCGAACCAGTCGTAGAGCTGGGTGAGCAGTTCGATGACGGCGTCGGTGATCGCCGAGGAGAGTTCCTGCAGGGCCTGCCCCAGCTGGGCGAGGACGCCGCCGGTGTCCTGGTTGAGCACGTCGCCGACACCGTCGATCGCGGGCTGGGCCCACGTCTCCCATTTGGACACGAATTCGCTGTCGATCGTGTCCCACACGCTCAGCACCCAGTTGGTCACGGTGAGCAGGACGTTGCCC
>JAJYQH010000208.1 GCA_021794705.1 Actinomycetes bacterium
GGCTCGACGCGCTCGCGGAGTCTGCGGCGGACGCCGACGGCGTCCCCGACGGCATGACGGTCGAGGCGGAGCTCGGCGTGCCGCACGCGGCGATCACGGGGGTGAGGCTGATGAGGCCGATCGCGAGCAGCGAGCGGCGGTTCGTGCGTCCGGTCACGGACATGGAGTGCCCTCCTAGGCATGGACCAACGGGTGTAACACGTGTTTCGGCTAACAGCCGCTACGAGCGTTCCAGCCGGGGGCCGCCGAAAGAACAACGAGGCGCTGACGCTTCGGTGAACTGTTGCCGTCGTGCAGATGTTCTGAAGAATCGCCTCCGCCGGCACTGGAGCCCCGCGGGAGGGGGCGAGTGTCAGGAGAGGCGAATCCTCCGGGGCCGGGCGGCATCGGCGCGGCGCGGCCGTCGGGTGCTCCTGAGGAATGGGTAAGAATGAGGGCATGACCCACCTGGCTCCCCGACTCCCCCTCCCCGGCGGCTCCGAGATTCCGACCATCGGCGCCGGCACCTGGCCGCTCAACGATCGCGAGGT
The DNA here is from genome assembly GCA_021794705.1 of Actinomycetes bacterium. GTDB lineage: Bacteria > Actinomycetota > Actinomycetes > Propionibacteriales > Propionibacteriaceae > JAJYQH01. Next base: position 531 of record JAJYQH010000208.1, read on the forward strand.
CACGGCGATGTGCCTCAGCGCGTTCGAGGTCGGCTACCGGCTCATCGACACCGCCGAGAACTACGGCAACGAAACCGGCGTCGGCAAGGCCGTTCGTGAGTCGGGCCTGCCGCGCGAGGAGATCTTCGTCACCACCAAGTTCAACCGCCGCTGGCACGACGACTCCGTTTCCGGCGTCGAGCACAACCTCGCCCGGCTCGGGCTCGACTACGTCGACCTCGTCCTCATCCACTGGCCGAACCCCGACCAGGACCTCTACGTGCGCGCCTGGGACGGGCTGGTCCGCGCCCGCGACCGGGGGCTGGTGCGGGCGATCGGCACGTCGAACTTCAAGCCGGCGCACATCGACAGGATCATGGCGGCCACCGGGGTGACGCCCGAGGTGAACCAGATCCAGTGCAACCCGTTCGCCGATCGGGCCGAGGAGCGGGCCTACCACGCGACCTACGGCATCGTCACCGAGTCGTGGGCCCCGCTGGCGGCCGGGAACGGGCTCATCGGCAACCCGGTGGTGCAGCAGGTGGCCTCGGCGCACGGCGTGACGCCGGCGCAGGCGGTCCTCGCCTGGCACCTCCAGCAGGGCATGGTGCCGATCCCGAAGTCGTCCAACCCCGGCCGGCTCGCGGAGAACTTCGGCGCGCTCGGCGTGCGGCTCGAGGACGCGGAGATCGAGGCGCTCACCGAGCTGACCAACCCCGACTACCGGCTCTCGGACTCCGACGCGTTCGGCCACTGAGCCGCCGGTCCCCGGGAGTTTCCTCCCGAATTGCGGTCCAGTGACGGGGTCGCGGCCGCCAACGCCCTGACCCCGCCCGATCGCCTGCGATTTCGGCGGGTGTCGTCCTGAGCCGGGGCCGCTATCCCAGCGCCCAGTCCCGGGCGTCGACGCGCAGCGCCCCGTGGACGCCGGGAAGCTCGGCCGCCGCGTCGGTGAGGTTGAGCGCGAGGGTGAGCTCGCCGGCGTCCCCGACCAGGTCGATCGCGATCGTCTCGTTGGTGACCTCGCGGACGCTCAGCCGGGCGGAGACGAGCCACGGGTGCGTGCGCCGCAGGTGGATGAGCCGCTGGTGGACGTGGAAGGTGGGCTCGCCGAAGGGGGCCAGGCCGGCCGGACTGTCGGGGAAGGGCGGGCGGACCGCGTCGTCGCCCGACGGACCGTCGGTCTTCTCGCCGGTGAAGCCCTGCTCGTCGCCCGCGTAGATCGCCGGCACCCCGGGAACCAGCAGGAGCAGCGCGGCGGCCAGGGGCAGGTGGCGCGGTTCGTGGAGCGTCGTCGCGATCCGGGTCGTGTCGTGGTTGCCGACGAACACGAACGGGCGGAACGTCTCGGCGAAGCGGGCGTGCCGGGTCAGCGTCCACGCGAGCTCGTGCAGGTTGTGGTCGTTGAGCGAGCTCCAGACGGCCTTCCACAGCTCGTACTGGGTCACCGAGTCGACGCCCGAGCGGGCGACGAAGTCGGCGTAATCGCCGTGGATCACCTCGGCGAGGAACCAGGCGTCCGGGTGGGCGGCGCGCACGCGGTCGAGGATCGGACGCCACACGTCGGGTCCCGGGGCGTAGGCGGCGTCCAGGCGCCAGCCGTCGATGCCCCGGTCGAGCCAGTGGCTCATGACCCCGACGACGTAGTCCTGCACCGGCGGATGGGACAGGTCGAGCTCGACGAGGTCGAGGTTGCCCTCGAAGCCGCGCGGGTACTCGCCCACCCACCGGATCCACGCCCCGGCCTCCGACCCGGGCCCCGCCTCGCGGGCCCGGCGGACGATCTCGTGGTCCTCGGACACGTGGTTGAAGACGCCGTCGAGCAGCAGCCGGACGCCGCGCCGGCGCGCCTCCGCGACGAGGGCGTCGAAGTCGCCGTCGTCCCCGAGCCGCGGGTCGATCCGGAAGTGGTCGAGGGTGTCGTAGCCGTGGCCGCGGGAGGCGAACACCGGGGCGAGCAGCATCCCGTTGGCTCCGAGGCTGATGACGTAGTCGAGCCAGGCCGCCAGCCGGCCGAGCCGGTGCTCGACGTGGTCGATGGCCGAGCGCTCGGCGTCCACGAAGCGCAGGGGGTAGCAGTGCCACCAGATGACCGAGTCGGCCCAGCCCGGCATGGGGTCCCCTCTCGTCGGCGTGGCCTCCACCGTAGCGACCGACCGGCGGGGCGCCGGAGCCCAGACCGACCGGCACGTGCCGGCGTCCGCTGCGAAACGTGCCCCACCTGCCACACCCCCGCCCCTGGCCGACTCGTGTGGCAGGTGGGGTCAATGTCGCAGGATCGCCGGCCGGCAAGCGGGCCGGGTTAGATGGAGGCCAACCCCGGGGCCGCACGGCCCCACCGACGAAGGGACTCCCCATGCGCGTGTTGGTCACCGGATCCGCCGACGGCCTCGGCCGGCTCGCGGCCGCCACCCTGCTGGACGCCGGCCACGACGTCGTCGTGCACGTGCGCAACCGGCAGCGGCTGGACGCCGTGCGCGACCTGCTCGATCGGGGCGCGGAGGCGGTCGTGGGCGACCTCGCCGACCAGGAGCAGACCCGCTCGGTGGCCGAGCAGGCCGACGCGCTCGGCCGGATGGACGCGGTCATCCACAACGCGGCGGTCAATTCGGGGGCGGCGGTGCTCCCGGTGAACGTCGTCGCGCCCTACCTGCTCACCGCGCTCATGCGGCGTCCGGAGCGGCTCGTGTACCTCAGCAGCGGCATGCACCGGGGCGGGCACGCAGCGCTGCTCGACCGGGTCGACTGGACCGGCCGCGGCGAGGGCAGCTACTCCGACAGCAAGCTGTTCGTCACCGCGCTCACCCTCGCGGTCGCCCGCCGGTGGCCCGGCGTGCTGAGCAACGCCGTCGACCCCGGCTGGGTGCCGACGCGGATGGGCGGCCCGAGCGCCCCCGACGACCTGCGACTGGGCCATCTCACTCAGGAGTGGCTCGCGACGAGCAGGGACGCCGAGGCGCGCACCAGCGGCGGCTACTGGCACCACCAGCAGCGGTCGGACCCTCAGGCTCCTGCCCAGGACCCCGGCTTCCAGGACCGGCTGCTCGCCTCGCTGGCCGCCTTCACCGGCGTCCAGCTGCCGGGGTACA
>JAJYQH010000101.1 GCA_021794705.1 Actinomycetes bacterium
GGCGCCATGAAGACGTCGCTGTAGGTCAGGTCGTAGGAGGGCTGGTCAGTGAGAAAGCGCACCCGCCCATTCTCTCAGATCCGCCGGACGACCCCGTCCGCCCGCCGGCCGGGACGGCGAGAGGGGGCCGCGGCCCGTGGCCACGACCCCCTCCGCTGCGACTGGGACCACTCAGCGGGCGCCGGGACCCCCGGTGAGGGCGCGGGCGTCCCGCTCCTGCTCGAGGGCGGCCTGCTCGGTGAATGCCTCGATCTCGTGGCCGTCGTCGTCGTGGGCCTCCCCGTGGAGCTCTGCAGCCTCGTGCTCGTGCGCGGCCGCGATCTCGGCCGCCGTCGGCTTGGCGAGGCTGTCGGCGAGGAACCACCGGCTCAGGGCGGCGCGCCGCTTGCTCACCTTGGTGCGCTCGTCGAGCACCCCGGCGCCGTCCGTGGGATCGAGGATGTCGCGCTCGTTGTGCTGGGTGAGGACGAAGGCCTCCTCGACCGTGATCGGCTCGTGCGGCTCGTAGTAGCCGCCGTCGGGGGTGCGGATGATGACGCCGGTCTCGGAGCCGTGGAGCACCCGCTCCTGGTCACGGCGCTGCAGCCACAGGCACATGCGCTTGGTGATGTGGTACGCGATGACCGGCGCGACGAACACCGCGATCCGCATGAACCGGGTGATCGCGTTGAGGCTGAGCGAGAAGTGGGTGGCGATGATGTCGTTGCCGCCCGCCAGCCAGAACATCGCGTAGCAGGTCATCCCGGCCACGCCGAGCGCGGTGCGGGTGGGCACGTTGCGGGGCCGGTCGAGGATGTGGTGCTCCTGCCGGTCGCCGGTGATCCAGTCCTCGACGAACGGCCAGGCGGCGAGGACCGTGAAGAGCAGGCCCATGAGGCCGACGCCGGGCAGGAAGATGTTCCAGCTCCACGTCGTGTGCCCGATGTGCCACTCCCAGTTGGGCATGATGCGCACGGCGCCCTCGACCCACCCCATGTACCAGTCGGGCTGGGACCCGGCGGTCACCTGGTTCGGGGTGTAGGGGCCGAACTTCCACACCGGGTTGATCTGCATGAGGCCGCCCATGAGGACCAGGACGCCGAAGACGATGAAGAAGAAGCCGCCGGCCTTGGCCATGTAGACGGGGAACAGCGGGTAGCCGACGACGTTCTCCTCGGTGTGGCCGGGACCCGGGTACTGGGTGTGCTTCTGGTAGACGATCAGGGTGAGGTGCGCGGTGACCAGGCCGACGAGCAGCGCCGGCACGAGCAGGATGTGCACCATGTACAGCCGCGGCACGATCGCCGTGCCCGGATACTGGCCGTCGAAGATGAAGAACTCGAGCCAGGTGCCGACCAGGGGGATCGAGCGGATCAGCCCGTCGACGAAGCGCAGGCCGGTGCCCGACAGCAGGTCGTCGGGGAGCGAGTACCCGGCGAAGCCCTCGACCATGGCGATGCTGAGCAGCCCGACGCCGATGAGCCAGTTGATCTCGCGGGGCTTGCGGAACGCACCGGTGAAGAAGATGCGCAGCATGTGCACGAGGGCCGCGGCGACGAACAGGATGGCCGCCCAGTGATGGACCTGGCGCAGCAGCAGGCCACCGCGGACGTCGAAGGAGATGTTCAGGGTCGAGGCGAAGGCTTCCGACATCGGGATGCCCTTGAGCAGCTGGTAGGAGCCGTCGTACTCGGTCTCCGACATCGACGGCTTGAACCAGATCGTCAGGAACACGCCCGTGATGAGCAGCACGATGAAGGAGTAGAGGGCGATCTCACCGAGCAGGAACGACCAGTGGTCGGGGAACACCTTGCGGATGAGTCCCCGGCCCAGCTTCGCGCCGCCGATGCGCTCGTCCGCCCATTCGGCGACCGCGGCGCCCCCGCTGAGCTGATGCGGAGGCACGGGCTCCCGGGCCGTCACCGACGGCGAGGGGGTGGCGTTCACGTGAGCGGGTCGTGCCATCAGTTGTCGCCCTTCTGGAAGTCGTGGCGAGAGTCGCGTTCGAAGAAGCTCGGACCGACGGGAACGGTGAAGTCGCTGCGGGCGACGAGGTAGCCGTCCGAGTCGACCGTGATCGGCAGCTGCGGCAGCGAACGGTGGGCCGGGCCGAAGACCACCACGCCCGAGTCACCGAGGTCGAAGGTCGACTGGTGGCAGGGGCAGAGCAGGTGGTGGGTGGTGCGCTCCCAGAGGCTGATCGGGCAGCCGACGTGCGTGCAGATCTTCGAATAGGCGAGGATGCCGCCCACCTGCCAGTTCTGGCGTGACGCGGGGATCTTGATCGACTTGGGGTCCATCCGGACGACGACGATCGCCGCCTTGGCGATCTCCTGGAGCTTCTGCTCGCCGGAGAGGTGCGCGATGACCTCCGGCTCGCCGTTGACGAGCTGCCCGATCTCGAGGTCGGTGGCCTTGATCGGGGTGTAGGTGATGTCGTTGACCAACCGGACGCCCTCGGCCCACACCGTCTTCTCGATGGTGTTGCGGATGCGGCTCGGCGTGGCGTACGGGCCCATGTCGCTGAGCAGCACGATGGCGGGGGCACCGACGACGCCCAGGGCGCCGAGCAGCGCGACGCCGATGAGGCGCCGGCGTCCGAGGTTCGACTGCTTGATGCCGGCGTCCACCATGCCGAGGAACTCGGCGCGCTCCTGGGGCGTGGAGACCATGGGGTGGCGGTAGTCGATCGACTCCTCGTCGCCCATGAGCTGCTTGGCCCAGTGGATCGCGGCGAAGCCGATGAGCGCCACCATGAGGCCGCCCGTGACGCTGAGCCCGACGTTGAGGGCGTTCGCGTAGAGCGGGCCGAGCTTGATGTAGTCGCCCCGGGGAACGGCGAAGTAGATGACGATGAACCCGATCGCCAGCAGCGGGACCAGCGACAGCATGCCGACGACCTGCGCGTAGGCGCGACGTCCGGCGGGCGGGTACGCGTCGGTGAACCGCTGGGTGTGCTCGATCCCGGGGTCGGGGACCGGGTGGTAGGGCTGCGGGTAGACGGGGGGGCCGTCGGCCCGGTCGCCGGTGGGTTCGAGGTCGGTGCTGTTCATCGGGCGCGTGCCCCCTTCTTCGCGAGCCAGGTGGCGACAAGAACCAGCGAGCCGATGCCGACGATCCAGCCCCACAGGCCCTCGGTCACCGGGCCGAGGCCGCCGAGGGAGAGGCCACCGTTGTTCGGCTGGGAGTTGAGGGTGCTGAGGTAGCCGATGATCTCCCGGACGTCCTGGTCGCTGAGCACTCCGCTGGAGAACTTGGGCATCTGGTAGGGGCCGGTGCGGACGGCCTCGTAGATGTGGGTGGGAGTGCTCCCCTTGAGCGGCGGGGCGTACTTGCCGTTGGGCAGCGCGCCGCCGTCGCCCTCGTAGTTGTGGCAGGCGGAGCAGTTGGTGCGGAACAGCTCTCCGCCACGGGCGATCTCCTGGGCGGTGAGCCCGCCGGTCGACACCTGCTGCGAGCTCGGAATCGCCGGGCCGGAGCCGAGGGAGGCGACGTAGGCGGCCAGCGCGGCGATCTCGTCCGGCGTGTACTCCGACTTGCCGCGGATCGGCTGCGCCCCCGGCTTGGCGAGCGGCATCCGTCCGGTGCCCACCTGGAAGTCGACCGAGGCGGCACC
>JAJYQH010000329.1 GCA_021794705.1 Actinomycetes bacterium
AGGTCGCGGAGATCCGCAGGCTCAAGGCCCGGATGGAGACCGAGCGGATGCCCCGGGGCACCGACCCGCGGCGCAACACGAAACTCGGCCCCGGCGGGCTCTCCGACGTCGAGTGGACCGTCCAGCTCCTCCAACTGCGGCACGCGCACGACCTGCCCGACCTCCGGGTCACCGGCACCGAGGAGGCGCTGCACGCCGCGGCCGGCCACGGCCTGCTGAGCCAGCAGGACGCCGCCGCGCTCGGTCACGCCTGGCGGCTGGCCAGCAGGCTCCGCAACGCGGTGATGCTCAGCCGGGGGCGGCCGTCGGACGCCATCCCCACCGACTCCCGCGACCTGGCCGCGGTCGCCCACCTGCTCGGCTACCCGCCCGGGTCGACCTCCCAGTTGCTGGAGGACCACCAGCGCGCCACCCGGCACGCGCGGCGGGTCATCGACGAGCTCTTCTGGGCGTGACCGGCCGCCTCTTGCGTCCGTCCCCAGATGTTTGTATGATACAAGCAAATGAATGACACGATCTCTGACAACGGCCGCGACCTCTCCCGGATCGAAGCCGTCGCCCAGGCGATGTCGGACCTCATCCGCGTCATGAAGGCCCACAAGTCCGCGCACGGCTCCGGCGTCCCCGGGGTCGACCCGGCCGCGGCGGGTCTCCTCCTCGCCATCGGCGACCGGCCCATCCGAGTGAGCGAACTGGCCCACTGCATCGCCACGGACGTCTCGACCGTGTCCCGGCAGGTGTCCAGCCTCACCGAGGCCGGCCTCGCCGAGAAGGTGCCCGACCCGTCGGACCGGCGGGTCGCCATCGTCGAGCTGACCGAGCCCGGACGCCGCGCGGCCGACGACCTGCGCGCCGTACGTCTCGACCAGTTCGCCGCCCTGTTCGCCGACTGGAGCGACTCCGAGATCCAGGAGTTCCAGGGCTACCTCCGACGCCTGGTCCAGGCGGTCAGCTCCGAGCTCGGCACCCGCGCCTCGTCGCTCACTCGCTGAGCGCTCCGAGCCCTTCGGCTCACATCGTCCCCACTACGCAGTACATCCAGAGGGAGCACCATATGTCGTCCCATTCCGCCGCGCTCAAAGAGGCGCACGCCGCGGGTGAGCTGTCTCACCGGCAGATCCAGACCATCCTGCTCGGGCTCATGCTGGGCATGTTCCTCGCGAGCCTCGACCAGAACATCGTCGGTACGGCGATCCGCACCATCGCCGACGACCTCAACGGGTATTCGGCCCAGGCGTGGGTGACGACCGCCTACCTCATCACGTCGACGATCACGACGCCGCTGTACGGCAAGCTGAGTGACCTCTACGGCCGCAAGAAGTTCTTCCTCGCCGCGATCATCATCTTCGTCCTCGGGTCGGCCCTCAGCTCGTTCGCCACCTCGATGTACATGCTCGCCGCCTTCCGCGCCTTCCAGGGCATCGGCGCCGGCGGCCTGTTCTCGCTGTCGCTCGCGATCATCGGCGACATCGTCCCGCCGCGTGAGCGGGCCAAGTACCAGGGCTACTTCCTCGCCGTGTTCGGCACGTCGAGCGTGCTCGGGCCGGTCATCGGGGGGTTCTTCGCGTCGGCGTCCTCGATCCTGTGGATCTCCGGCTGGCGCTGGGTCTTCCTCGTCAACGTGCCCGTCGGCATCCTCGCGATGATCGTCGTCACCGCCACCCTGCACCTGCACCACGAGCGCCGCGAGGCCCGCATCGACTGGTGGGGCGCGAGCACCCTCGTCGTCGCGCTCGTCCCGCTGCTCACCGTCGCCGAGCAGGGTCGCACGTGGGGCTGGGGGAGCGGCAAGTCGTTCATCGCCTACGCCATCGGCGGCCTCGGCATCGTCGGGTTCATCCTCGCCGAGAAGTGGATGGGCGACGACGCGCTGATCCCGCTGCGCATCTTCCGCAGCCGCACCATGGCGATCGCGATCAGCGGGTCGTTCGTCGTCGGCGCCGGCATGTTCGGCGGTCTCATGGTCATCCCCCAGTACCTCCAGATCGTCCACGGCGCCGGGCCCACCAAGTCGGGCTTCATGATGCTGCCGATGGTGCTCGGCCTGATGATCGCCTCGGTCGTCTCCGGTCAGCTGATCAGCCGTACCGGCCGGATCAAGACGTTCCCGATCGTGGGCATCTCGCTCATGGTCATCGCCCTGCTGCTGCTCAGCCGGATCGGTGCCGACACCGACATCAAGGTGGTCATGGCCGAGATGTTCCTGCTCGGCGCCGGTCTCGGTAACACGATGCAGCCGCTCACCCTCGCGGTGCAGGCGGCCGCCTCGCCCCGGGAGATCGGCATGGCCACCTCGGCCGCCACCTTCTTCCGCCAGATCGGCGGCACGCTGGGTGTCGCCGTGTTCCTCTCGGTGCTGTTCGACCGGCTGCCGGGCGGCATCAGCGACGCCTTCACCAAGGCCGTGCAGAACCCGCAGTTCCTGGCGGCCCTGCGCGACCCGTCAGTACTCGCCAACCCGGTCAATGCCCAGTTCGCCAAGGCGGTGTCCGCGCACAACCTGTCGCTGTTCTCGATGAACGACACGTCGATCATCAACCAGCTGACGGCCGTGTTCGCGCACCCGTTCAAGGTCGGGTTCTCCTCGGCCATGGACACGGTGTTCCTGCTCGGCGCGCTGGTGTGCGTGGTGGGCGTCGTCATCCTCGCCTTCATGCCGAACATTGAGCTCTCCAACAAGTCGGCCGCCGCGCGGATCGCCGAGGAGCAGGACGCCGCCGAGGTCGAGGATGCCGAGCCGATCGTGCGTCCGCGGCACCGGGCGACCGACGACCTCGTCGACGCGGCTGCGGCGGAGGCCGCGGGCCACACGCTCACCGAGCTCGACGGCGTCCGAGCCCTGCCCCGGCGCGCCTCGACCGGGCCGCGGCACGCCGCGCTCGACACGGAGTGACACCGGAGGCGACCTCTCGACGTGGCCGGTCCCGCCCCCAGGGGTGCGGGACCGGCCACGCCGCGTAGCGGGTCAGTTCTCGTGGCGGCGGTGGAAGATCCAGCGGTAGCCGAGGTAGTTGCACACCATCGCCGTGCCCATCGCGCAGAGCTTGGCGAACGGGGCGAGGATCGCGTGCGAGAGGCTCGGCAGCAGCAGCGTGCCGAGGTGGACGACCGCCCAGATCACCGCCGACTGGACGACGAGCCCGGTGAACAGGGTGATGGTGACGAAGTGCACGACGGTCGAGCGCACCGGCCGGTTGCTGCGGAACACGAACAGCCGGTTGAGCACGTAGCTCACACAGAGCACGATCGAGGTCGACATGATGTTCGCGAGCACCACGGTGATGTGCAGGCCGACCGAGAACAGCGAGAACAGCCCGAGGTCGAGCAGCGAGTTGAAGGTGCCGACGACGCCGTAGCGCAGCACCGGCCCCTTGTTGCGCAACCAGGTGCGGGTGCGTCCCGGAGCAGCCACGCTCACCGCTGCTCGACCCACACGGGGGGCGCCCAGCGCAGGTACTCGAGCCGGGCGGCTTCCTGGCGGGCGCGCAGGACGCCGTTGAGGATGATTCCCACGATGAAGCTGAGGATCGCGATGAGGATGAGCGAGGACGCCAGCAGCGCCGTGGGGAGG
>JAJYQH010000213.1 GCA_021794705.1 Actinomycetes bacterium
GGAGGTGCGCCACAGCCCTCACGGCTGGGTGCCGCACGTGGTGCCCGATGTGCTCAAGCACAGCGACCATCCCCAGTTCCGGGAGCGGGCGGCGGAGTGGGACGGGCCCACGACGATCTGGGGCGACGCCGCGGTGTGGGTGCCGCAGGCGCTCTGGCAGGCGTACGGGGACGCCGACCGGCTCGCCGCGCACTACCCGGCGATGGTCCGCCACCTCGACGGCGTCCTCGAGCGCCTGTCGCCGACCGGCCTGTGGGACACCGGCTTCCAGTTCGGCGACTGGCTCGACCCCGACGCGCCACCGGACCGGCCGGCGGACGCGAAGGCGGACGTGGGCGTGGTGGCCACCGCCTGCCTGTACCGCTCGCTCCGGTTCGCGGCCGAGGCGGCGTCCGTTCTCGGCCACCACGAGGACGCGGGCCGGTGGACCGGCCTGGCCGACCGGACGCGGGCCGCCTTCCTCGAGAACTACGTCTCCGACGAGGGCGTCGTCCGGTCGGACTGCGCCACCGTCTACGCCCTGGCGATCCGTTTCGGGCTGCTCGACGGCGTCCTGCGCGCGACGGCCGGCGAGCGGCTGGCCCGGCTGGTGGCGGAGCGCGGCTACGTCGTCACCACCGGCTTCGCCGGCACCCCGTTCGTCACCTGGGCGCTCTCGGAGACCGGGCACGTGGACGCCGCGTACCGGCTGCTGCTCGAGCGGTCGTGCCCCTCGTGGCTCTATCCGGTGACGATGGGCGCCACGACCATTTGGGAGCGCTGGGACTCGATGCTCCCCGACGGCTCGATCAACCCCGGGGAGATGACCTCGTTCAACCACTACGCCCTCGGCGCGGTCGCCGACTGGATCTACCAGGTCGTCGGCGGCATCCGCCCGGGCGCTCCCGGCTACGCGGAGCTCCTGCTGCAACCCACCCCGGGCCCGGGCCTCGACTTCGCCCGGGGGACGCTCGACACCCCGCACGGCCACGTCGAGTGCGGCTGGCGTCGCGACGGCGACAGCGTCATCGTCGACGTGGTGGTGCCCGAGGGGGTGGACGCCGACCTCGTGCTGCCCGACGGGGCGCGCCACCGGGTCTCGGGCGGCGCCCACCGGTTCACCTGCGCGGGGTGAGGGCTAACCGCCGGCCCCCAGGCCGAAGCCGTACTCGTAGCGGTGGCCGGCGGTGTCGACGTAGGGCTCGTAGTCGTTGAAGACGTCCTCGCGGTGAGCTTCGATCGTCGCCATGTCCCGGGGCAGGGTGACAGGGAGCCGTCCCCCCGCCCGGGCGCTGCCGGTGACGACGTCCAGCAACGCCCGCTGGGACACCCCGAAGTGCACGTACACGGAGTCGGCGAGCGGCTCCACCTCGGCCATGACCACCGGCACGTCGAGCCTGAGCACGGCGACCACCGGGCGGTCGCCCATCACCCGCCGGGCCTCCTCGAGGTTGTCGAGATCGGCGGTGTTGGCGACGGACGCCGGGCGTCCCCGGTAGGAGCGGTCGCCGGCCAGCGAGGACTCCCGGGCCGTCGGCGCGTCGTAGGCCCGGTACTGCAGGCTGATCGGGCGGAAACCGTCGACGTACGGGTCGCTCATCGGCGAGACCATCGCGACCAGGGCGGCGTCGGCGTCCTCGGGCCGCTCGACGAGGGTGAAGTAGTCGCCGGCAGTCGCGCGATCGAAGCCGGCGCTGTCGGACGCCGGCACCGGCTGGCGGAAGAAACCCTTGTGCTCGTCGACGTTCCGCCGGGGGATCCACACCCTGCTGCCGCGCGGGAGCGGCGCGCCGCCCTTGAGCGCCACGATCGAGTCGAGCTGCGCCTGGAACCCCGCCGTCACGAACTCCTCGCGACCCACCACCGACCGGCTGCGGTCGGCGTCCAGGTATGGGTCGTCGAACAGCCCGACCCGGAACATGCCGCGCAGCAGCCGCACCGCCGACTGCTCGAACCGGGCGCGCATCGCCTGCCCGCCGTGGCGCTCGCAGCCCAGGGCGTACGCCTCCAGGACGGGGCCGGCGTCGCTGTTGCCGCCGAACTGGTCGACCCCGTTCATGATGAGCAGGAGGTGCCGCTCGGCGACCGTGAGGTCTTCGACGCCGAAGCAGCGGCTCTCGAACCCCTCGAGCTCGCCGCTCGAGTCGCCGGTGATGCCCCAGTCGGTGCACACGACGCCGTCGTAGCCGTACTCGCCGCGGAGCAGGTCGGCGATGAGGTGCCGGCTGTAGGAGTTGCCGACCTCGCCCTCCGCCTGGCCGACCGAGACGGAGTAGTAGGGCATGACCGCCCCTGCCGCGCCCGTCGGCCCGTCGAGCGCGAACGCACCCTCGGTGAACGGGCGGAGGTGCTCGGCGAAGTTGCCGCCGGGGTAGACGTTGTACATGCCGAACCGGTAGTGGGCGTCGCGTCCACCCTCGCCGGTGCCGCCGCCGGGCCAGTGCTTGGCCATGGCGATGACCGAGCCCGGGCCCCAGCCGGCGGCGGAGCCCGGGGTCGTCTGCACCGTGTCGATGTAGGTCCGTGCGAGTTCGGTCGCCCGGTCGACCTGGCCGCCGAAGGTGTCGACGGCGCGCATCCACCGGGGCTCGGTGGCGAGGTCGATCTGGGGGCCGAGGGCGGTGGTGATGCCGAGGGCGCGGTACTCCTGCCGGACGGCGTCCGCGAACCGGCGGCACGTCTCGGTGGAGAACGTCGCGGCGATCCCGATGCCCTCGGGCCACGTTGACACGGCCACGCCGCGCGACTTGAACTCCGCGGCGGAGTCGGCGGCCCCGTGCCGGGGGTCGGAGGAGAAGTTGATCGGGACGCCGAGCGGCTCGCGCTCGGCGAGCTCCTGCATGGCGTTGTGCCAGGTGACCGCGGTGTCGACGTCGGCGAAGCTCACCACCAGCACGTGCCGGATGTGGTCGCGCAGCAGCAGGTCGCGCTGCTGGTCGCTGAGAGCCGCCGGGTCGTGGACGGCGGGATCGAACTCCCGGCCGCCGTAGGTCGCCCGGAACGGACCGCCCGGCAGGGTCGGCACCATCTGGTGGGGGGAGTAGAGCATGAGCCCGGCGATCTGCTCGAGGCTCAGCCGTCCCGCGAGGTCGCGGGCCCGCTCCTCGGGATCGCGCCGCCAGTCGGCGTAGGGGAGCAACTCCCCGGTTCCGTCCGGGTCACGGAAGTAGCGGCCGTCCCGGCTGATCACCCGCCCGGTCGCGGTCGAGACGGCCGGACCGTCGGGGTTGTGGAAGCGCTGGATCATCCGGGTCTCCTCGTCGAGAGCTGCCGCACACGCTAGTGGCTGGCCGGTCCCGCTCCGAGCCCGACCGTCAGGCGGCGGGGTCCGCGGGGCAGGCGGGGTCGGCCGGGCAGGCCGGGGGATCCGCCGGGCAGGCGGCGTCCGCGGTGACGGTGAGCCGGCCGGCCGGGTCGAGCCGGGTGAGGATGGCCAGCATGAGCCGGGCGAGGTCGTCGACGTCGTCGGCGCCGAGGGCGTCGAGCACCATGGTGCGGACGGCCGCCGCGTACCGGGGACGCGTGCGCTCGAAGGTGGTCAGCCCCTTCGGGGTGAGCACCGCGTTCGTGGCCCGGGCGTCGGC
>JAJYQH010000079.1 GCA_021794705.1 Actinomycetes bacterium
GACGCCGCCGGTGACCCGGCGCTCGGCGGTGGTGAGCAGCCCGAGGCACAGGGCCGCCAGGGTGAGCAGCGGGACCCCGCTGACGAGGGTGGACGCCGCGTACAGCACGACGCTGACCGGGCCGTTCCAGCGCTCGTCGATGGCGGCGTACAGCGACCCGCGGAAGAACAACTCCTCGGCGACCCCGTTGACCGCGGTGATCACCCCGACCAGCCACCACGACCCGTGGCGGGCGTGGTCGAGGAGGTGGTCGACCGGGTGCCGCAGCACCGGGATGTGCGCGACGACGAGGGCCCCGGCGAGGAACAGCACGAGCAGGGCCGCGCCGAGGAGGAACGACTGGAGCACCGGGCCGCCGACGCCGCCGTCGCGGGTGTGGGCGCGGCCGGCGTGCAGGCGTCCGGACGCGAACGCGCCCAGCGTCCAGACGGCGGCGACGCCGAGGGTCGCTCCGTAGAAGGCGGGGTCCCCGGGCCGGATCGACAGCGCGGCCCCCAGGGCCGCCGCCCCGGCGACGAGCGTCACCGCCGACACGATGCGTCGCCGGCGGAGCTGGGCCGGCGTCTCCCGGTGGTCGCGCGGCACCGGGGTGACCAGGGACGCCGTGAAGAACGCGCCCAGCTCCCTCAGCACCGCTGTGATCATGCGACCGTCCTCGGCTCGGTGTGCGCGGCGGTGGGGCTGAGCGCGGTCTCGGCTCGGCGGCCGGTCCGGCCCCTGCCGGTCAACCCATCCTGCCAGGCGTCCGGCCCCCGACCGGGGCGTCCGGGGCGGAACCCCCTCCGGGACCCGGAGCGGGCGGCTGGCGATTTCGACGCTCCGGCTGGCGAATTCTGCTCCCGAGGCGTCGAGAACGCCAGCAACAGCAGAGATCGCCAGCCGCTCGTCCGGACGCGGGGGAGCGGGCGACCCCGCCCCGGGCGGGGGAGCGGGCGACCCCGCCCCGGGCGGGGGACGGGCTCAGGTCACCGCGCCCAGGTGCCAGGGGACGAACTCGTTGTCGCCGTAGCCGAGCTCCTCGCTGAGCGACTTCCGGCCGCTGGCGAGGTCGAGGATCGCGTCGTAGATCTCGCGGCCCTTGACCTCGACCGGCACGCCCTGCTCGACGATGTCGCCGCAGTCGATGTCCATGTCGTCGGACATCCGGCGGTAGGTGTCGGAGTTGGTCGACAGCTTGAGGATCGGGGCGGGCTTGGTGCCGAGGGCCGAGCCGCGTCCGGTCGTGAACACGACGAGATTGCAGCCGCCGGCGATGAGCCCGGTGACCGAGACCGGGTCGTAGCCCGGGGTGTCCATGAACGAGAAGCCCCGCGCGGTGATCGGCTCCGCGTAGCGGTACACCGCGACCATCGGGGAGTGGCCGCCCTTGGCCACCGCGCCGAGCGACTTCTCGAGGATCGTGGTGATGCCGCCGTCCTTGTTGCCGGGGGAGGGGTTGTTGTCCATCGACCCGCCGTCGGCGGCGGTGTACGACTCCCACCAGGCGAGGCGGTCGAGCAGCGTCTGCGCCACCTCTGGCGACGTGGCCCGGCGGATGAGCAGGTCCTCCGCGCCGTACACCTCGGGAGTCTCGGCGAGCACGGAGCGTCCGCCCTGGGCGACGATGAGGTCGGACGCCACGCCGAGCGCCGGGTTGGCGGTGACCGCCGACCAGCCGTCGGAGCCCCCGCAGTTGAGGCCGACGACGAGTTCCGACACGGGCACCTCCTCGCGCTGCACCCGGGCGACGACCGGCGCCATCGCCTGCAGTTCGCGGACGCCGCGCGCGACCGACGCCTTGGTGCCGCCCTCGTCCTGCACGGTGAACCGCACGACGGGAACCTCCGGCCGGAACTCGATCCCGTCGAGCATCCCCTCCATCTGATTCATCTCGCAGCCGAGGCCGATGAGCAGGACGCCGCCGACGTTCGGGTGCCGCGCATAACCCATGAGCGTGCGGCGCAGCGTCTGCAGACCCTCGCTCTCCCCGGCGTGCCCGCAGCCCTGCTCGTGGGTGACCGCCACCACCCCGTCGATCGTCGGGTACTCGTCGAGCAGCCCGGACGCCTCCGCGCGTCCGGCGATCGCCTTGCACACGGTGGCCGAGCAGTTCACCGAGCTCACCACGGCGAGGTAGTTCCGGGTGGCGACGGACCCGTCGGAGCGGCGGATGCCGAGGAAGGTGCGCCGCTCGGGCAGGTCGAGGGCGGGTGCGTCCGGATCGAGCGCGGTGCCGGCGTCCGACGCCTGGGAGGCGCCGTGCGGGGAGAACACGAGGTTGTGCGAGTGCACGTGCTCGCCCGTGCGGATCGGCCGGGTGGCGACGCCGATGACGTGGCCGTACTTGAGCACCGGCTCGCCCTGCGCGATGTCGGTGAGGGCGACCTTGTGGCCCCGCCCGATGGCGTCGACCAGCCGCACCTCGCCGCCGGCGTCCAGGTCGGCGGTGGTGCCCGCGGCGAGGTCGCGCAGGGCGACGGCGACGTTGTCCTGGGGTTCGAGTGCGTGCAGTGCGTGCGCGGTCACGTCGGTGCTCCTTGTCTCGGCGGTGTCGTCAGCGATCGACCCGGGCCCCGCCGCCGCCGGCGAGCTTGAGCACCTCGGCCGCCGTCGCCATCGACGTGTCGCCGGGGGTGGTCATCGCCAGGGCGCCGTGGGCGGCGCCGTAGTCGACGCAGGTCTGCAGGGGCTGGCCGGTGATCAGGCCGTAGACCAGCCCGGACGCGAACGAGTCGCCTCCACCGACGCGGTCGAGGATCTCGAGGCCGTCGCGCTGGGTGGCCTGCACCAGGCCGTCGTCGCGCGACCAGGCGATCGCTCCCCAGTCGTTGACGGTGGCCGAGCGGACGCCGCGCATCGTGGTGGCGATCACGGCGAAGTTCGGGTAGGCGGCGGAGGCGGTCTCGATCATCCGGCGGAAGCCCTCGATCGGCAGCTCGGTGAGGTTCTCGTCGACGCCCTCGACCTCGAACCCGAGGGCGGCGGTGAAGTCCTCCTCGTTGCCGATCATCACGTCGACGTACCTCGCCAGCTCGCGGTTGACCTCCTGCGCGCGCGCTTGGCCGCCGATCGACTTCCACAGGCTGGGGCGGTAGTTGAGGTCGTAGCTCACGACGGTGCCGTGCTCGCGGGCGGCCTTGACAACGGCGAGGCAGGTCTCGGCCGCGGTGTCGGACAGCGCCGCGTAGATGCCGCCGGTGTGCAGCCACCGCACACCCTGCTCGCCGAACAGCCGGTCGAGGTCGAGGTCGCCGGGCCGCAGCTGGCTGATCGCGGTGTTGCCCCGGTCGGAGACGCCCTTGGCGCCGCGGACGCCGAAGCCCCGCTCGGTGAAGTTGAGACCGTTGCGGACGCTGCGTCCGACCCCGTCGGAGGGCACCCACCGGACCATCGACGTGTCGACGCCGCCGGTGAGCATGAAGTCCTCGACCAGCCGCCCGACCTCGTCGTCGACGAGCGCCGTGAGCACGGCCGTCCGGAGGCCGAACACCTTGCGCAGGCCGCGGACGACGTTGTACTCGCCGCCCCCCTCCCACGCCGTGAACTGTCGGGCGGTGCGGATGC
>JAJYQH010000293.1 GCA_021794705.1 Actinomycetes bacterium
CGCCGACACGGTCACCCTTGGCGGCGGCGTCCGCTACGGCGAGCTGGCGGCCTGGCTCGAGGAGCGGGGGCGGGCGCTGCACAACATGGGCTCGCTGCCGCACATCTCGGTGGCCGGCGCGGTGTCGACCGGCACGCACGGGTCGGGGCTGCGCAACGGCAGCCTGTCGACCGCGGTGCGCTCGCTCACGCTGATCGGTCCCGATGGCGACCTCCGAACGGTGACGACGGACGCGCCCGACTTCGCCGGCTCGGTCGTCTCGCTCGGCCGCCTCGGTCCCATCGTCCGCGTCGGCCTCGCGACCGAGCCGAGCTACCGCGTCCGGCAGGACGTGTATCTCGACCTGGCCTGGGACGACCTGCTCGCCGACCCGCTCGGCGTGCTCGGCGCGGGCTACAGCGTGAGCGTCTTCACCGACTGGGTCCGCGACACCGTGCAGCAGGTATGGGTGAAGACCCGCGTCGACACGGACGCCGACGACGCGGGCATCGAACGGTTCGGCCTGCGACCGGCCACGCGGCAGGTCTCGATCATCGAGACCGCCGGCGACAACACCACCCTGCAGGGCAGCGCCGGTCCGTGGGCGTGGCGGCTCCCGCACTTCCGGCTGGACGCCACTCCCTCCGACGGCGAGGAGATCCAGACGGAGTTCTTCGTCCCGGTGGAGGCCGCGTCCGACGCGCTGCGCGCGGTTCGCGCGTTGGGGCCCCGGATCGCGCCGGAACTGCTCGTCACCGAGCTGCGCACGATCGCGGCCGACGACCTGTGGCTCAGCCCCGCCTACCGGCGCGACAGCCTGGCCATCCACTTCACGTGGACCGACCACGTCGCCGCCGTCGACGCGCTCGTTCCGCTGGTGCGTGACGCGCTGGCGCCATTCGCCGCCCGGCCGCACTGGGGGAAGGTGCACGCGATGACCGCCGACACCATCGCCCCGCTGTACCCGCGCTTCGCCGACGCGCTGGCGCTGTTCCACCGGATGGACCCCGAGGGGAAGTTCCGCAACGCCCACACCGACCGCGTCCTCGGTGGCTGACCCGCCGGCGTCCCTGCGTTTCTCGCACGACCTGCCACACCCTCGCTCCTGAACGCGGGGTGTGGCAGCTCGTGCAGATTTCGCAGAGGCTCGGGCCGCTTCCCGCCACCGGCCACCGGTGTCCGGACGCCGGAGCGCGCCATTTAGGATGAGCGAGGAGGTTGCCATGGCTGATTTCGCGTACGAGGACATGCTGCCGATCGGGGCCGACGAGACGCCCTACCGGCTGCTCACGACCGAGGGTGTCGACACCGTCGACGGGCCCGGTGGCCGGAGGTTCCTCACGGTCGCGCCCGAGGCGCTCACCCTGCTCGCCGAGACCGCGATGCACGACATCGCGCACTTCCTGCGTCCCGGGCATCTGAGGCAGCTGGCGTCCATCCTCGACGACCCCGAGGCCAGCCCGAACGACAGGTTCGTGGCCCTCGACCTGCTGAAGAACGCCAACATCGCCGCCGGCGGTGTCCTGCCGATGTGCCAGGACACCGGCACCGCCATCATCATGGGCAAGCGGGGCCAGCACGTGCTCACCGAGGGTACCGACGAGCGGGCCCTGTCGCGCGGCGTCTTCAACGCCTACACCCGGCTCAACCTGCGCTACTCCCAGAACGCGCCGCTGACGATGTGGGACGAGAAGAACACGGGGTCGAACCTGCCGGCACAGATCGAGCTGTACGCCGACACGCTGCCGGGCCACGACGCGGGCTACAAGTTCCTCTTCATGGCCAAGGGGGGCGGCTCGGCCAACAAGAGCTACCTCTACCAGGAGACGAAGGCGATCCTGAACCCGTCGTCGATGATGCGGTTCCTCGAGGAGAAGATCCGCTCGCTCGGCACCGCCGCCTGCCCGCCGTACCACCTGGCGATCGTCGTCGGCGGCACCTCGGCGGAGTTCGCCCTGAAGACCGCCAAGTACGCGTCGGCGAAGTACCTCGACTCCCTGCCCACCCACGGCGACATCACGGCGCACGGCTTCCGCGACCTGGAGTTGGAGCAGCAGGTGCTCGAGCTCACCCGCCGGCTCGGGATCGGAGCGCAGTTCGGCGGCAAGTACTTCTGCCACGACGTCCGGGTGGTCCGGCTGCCCCGGCACGGCGCCTCGCTCCCGGTCGCCATCGCGGTCTCGTGCTCGGCAGACCGGCAGGCCCTGGGCAAGATCACGGCCGAGGGCGTGTTCCTCGAGCAGCTCGAGTTCGAGCCCGCGCAGTACCTGCCCGAGCACGTCCCCGCCGACCTGGACGCCGACAGCCACGGCGTCAGCGGCACTGGCAACGGGGCGGCGGTGCGGATCGACCTCAACCGGCCGATGCCGGAGATCCTCGCCGAGCTGAGCAAGTACCCGGTGAAGACGAGGCTCTCGCTCACCGGTCCGCTCGTCGTCGCGCGGGACATCGCGCACGCCAAGATCAAGGAGCGCCTGGACGCCGGCGAGAGCATGCCGGACTACCTGCGCAACCACCCGGTCTACTACGCAGGCCCCGCCAAGACGCCGCCGGGCATGGCGTCCGGCTCGTTCGGACCCACGACTGCCGGACGGATGGACAGCTACGTCGACCAGTTCCAGGCGGCCGGCGGCTCGATGGTCATGCTCGCCAAGGGCAACCGCAGCCAGCAGGTCACCGACGCATGCGCGTCGCACGGCGGCTTCTACCTCGGCTCGATCGGCGGCCCCGCCGCCCGGCTGGCGCAGGACTGCATCAGGAAGGTCGAGGTGCTCGAGTACCCCGAGCTGGGCATGGAAGCGATCTGGCGGATCGAGGTCGAGGACTTCCCGGCCTTCATCGTCGTCGACGACAAGGGCAACGACTTCTTCGCCGACGTGAGCAAGCCGCTGGCACTGACCATCCAGAAGGCGCCCGGCATCTGAGCCCCGCCCGCGCCTTCCGGCGTCCGGTTCCCCCGGAGTACGCAAGGTCCGACGGCGCACAGCGTGGTCGCCCCCAACGGCCAGACCGTACGCCGCGAGTGACGGAACGGACACCGCAGCAGCGGGGAGGGGCCGGGGTGCGGGTCGCCAACTTGTACGGCCGTGCTAGGTCTTTCACAGCATTCACACAGCCGGGACGCGGACCCTAGTTTCCATGAGCGCAACGAGTGCCGTGCGGCGGGCTCCGGAACCCGGACGCCCGACCCCCGCGCCCCCGCGTCCCCCACGGCAGGGTCCGCTGCCGACCAACCGCACCCCCGACCCGCGTCCGGGCACCCTGAACAGCACGGCGACGATGCTGCGGGCGCTCCGCGCCGACCTGCTCACAGTCATCGGCTGGGTCTCCGTCGCGGTGGCCATCGCCTTGTTCCTCGCCGACCACGGGGTCGCCGGCTGGGGGACGCTGCCGGGCGCGACGCTGCAGCTCGGCATCCTCACCGGCCTCGTCGCCACCGACCTCATGGTGCTGTCGCTGCTGCTCAGCAGCCGGATCCCCTTCGTCGACAAGGCCATCGGCCATGACCGGGCTCTGAGCCGGCACGCC
>JAJYQH010000326.1 GCA_021794705.1 Actinomycetes bacterium
TTCGCGGTCTCGGCCATGAAGTGGACGCCGCAGAACACGATCGTGGCCTTGTCGGACGCCGCGGCGAGCCGGGACAGGGCGAGCGAGTCACCGACGTGGTCGGCGATGTCCTGGATCATCGGCAGCTGGTAGTTGTGCGCGAGGATCACGGCGTCCTTCTCGGCGGCGAGGCGCCGAACCTCGCTCGCCCATCGGGCCTGCTCGGCCGGCGTCCACGCGCGCCAGTCGTCGGAGAGCTCGGTCTCGGCGCTGCGCGGGGTGATGGTTGCGGTCATGCGGCCCTCCTGGCTCGGACGGGGTTTCAGACTGTGGATCGAAAACCTGCCACGAGGGTAGCACCGGTCGGCGCACGACAACATTCGCCCAGTCACAGGGTGGACGCCGGCGTCCGGGGGAGGCGCGTCCGGGGGCCGCGTGAACCGTCCAGCGGTTCGGCCTGAGCCCCCGGGCCACGGTGGACACCGGGCCCGGGGTCGAATGGACGGTCTGCGCCGGGGCCCCGCCCGGCCTCGGGGTGCCCGAAGTTTCGCCTCTCCTAGCACGCGACCTCCGTGGGAGGCGGCGTCTGCCAGGGGAGGCGGATCTTCAGGGTGCCGGCGTCCCCGGTCGGCGCCCCGGGGATGAAGTTTCGCCTCTCCTGGCGCCGGCCAGCTACTGGGCGGTTCGACGGTCAGGAGGGTCGAATCTTCCGGCATCCCGACCCCCTGGACTGGCCCGCGCGGCCGGGCGCGCGCTCGGAGACCGCCGCACCTGCCCCGCGCGGCCGGGCGCGCCCGGAGACCCGGAACCTGCCCCGCGCGGCCTCCGG
Source organism: Actinomycetes bacterium (assembly GCA_021794705.1). Taxonomy (GTDB): domain Bacteria; phylum Actinomycetota; class Actinomycetes; order Propionibacteriales; family Propionibacteriaceae; genus JAJYQH01. The sequence continues at coordinate 809 of JAJYQH010000326.1, forward strand.
GACCCGAGTTTCACCCGGCCTGCATGGTTGTGCCCCACTGGAGGGGGGTCCATGCAGGCCGTGCGAATTTCGGGGAGGGGCGCTTCACCGGGGCCGCGCCCTGGACGCGCCCCCGCTCCTCGGAGCACTGCCCGACCACACGGGCTCGGCGGGGGCCCACACGCTGCCGTCGGCGCCGAAGACGAGGAAGCGGTCGAAGCTGCGGGCGAACCACCGGTCGTGGGTCACCGCGACGACGGTGCCCTCGAATGCGGCGAGCCCAGCTTCCAGCGCCTCCGCCGACTGCAGGTCGAGATTGTCGGTGGGCTCGTCGAGCAGCAGCAGCGTGGCGCCCGACAACTCCAGCAGCAGCACCTGGAAGCGCGCCTGCTGGCCACCGGACAGCGACTCGAACGGCTGCTCGGCGGCCCGGGTCAGTTCGTACCGCCCGAGCGCCCGCGACGCCCCCTCGCGGTCCATCCCCTGGCGGTGGACGTTCCCCGCGTGCAGGATCTCGAGCAGGGAGCGGCCGATCAACTCCGGGTGGGCGTGTGTCTGCACGAACAACCCGGGACGCACTCGCGCGCCGAGGCGCGCCAGCCCGGTGTGCGGCACCGGCGGGATCGCCAGTTCGCCCACCGGCTCGTGCTCCCGGTCGGGTCGGGTGCCGCCCCCCGCGAGGAGGCGGAGGAAGTGACTCTTGCCGGTCCCGTTGGCACCCAGGACGGCGAGCCGCTCGCCGAACCACACCTCCAGGTCGAACGGCTCGGTGAGACCGGTGAGCTGCACCCGCTCGCACGTCACCGCGCGCTTGCCGGTGCGCCCGCCGGTGAGCCGCATCACGACGTGCTGCTCGCGGGGCTGCTCGGTCGGCGGCCCGAGCTCCTCGAACCGGCGCAGTCTGGTCGTCGCGGCCTGGTACCTGCTGGCCATCCCGTCGTTGTAGGTCGCCTTCTGCTTGTACATCAGCACCTGCGCCCGCAGCTTGGCGTGCTCCTCGTCCCAGCGCCGGCGCTGCTCCTCGAACCTCGCGAACCGGGCCCGGCGCGCGTCCTCGTACTCCGCGAAACGACCGGAATGGGACCACACAAGGTTGCCGGCCGCTCCCAGTTCGACCGTGACGATCTGGGTCGCGGTGTTGCTGAGCAGTTCGCGGTCGTGGCTCACGAACAGGATCGTCTTGGAACTCTCGCGGATCTGTTCCTCGAGCCAGATCTTGCCGGGCACGTCGAGGAAGTTGTCGGGCTCGTCGAGCAGCAGCACGTCGTCGGGGCCGTGCACGAGGTACTCGAGCGCGAGCCGCTTCTGCTCGCCGCCCGACAGGCTGCTCAGGAGGCGGTCCCTGGCGCGGTCGAAGGGCAGGCCGAGGGCCGAGGTCGTGCACACGTCCCAGGTGATCTCGATGTCGTAGCCGCCGGCGTCCGCGAACTCCGCGAGGGCGGAGGCGTAGCGCAGCTGCACGGGCGTGGCGTCGGACTCCCGCAGCGCCGCCTCGCACTCGGCGACGGCGGCCGCGGCCGATCGGACGCGGGCGGGTGCCAGCGTCAGCAGCAGATCGGCCACCGTGGCGTCCGGGGGCAGGCCCCCGCCGACCATCTGGCGCATGACGCCGAGGCTCCCTGACCTGGACACGGTCCCGGCGTGCGGCTGGAGTTCGCCCGCGAGGATCCGCAGCAGGGTCGTCTTGCCGGCGCCGTTGGAGCCCACGAGCGCGGCCTTCGCGCCCTCGCCCACGCGGAACGAGGCGTCGTCGAGGAGGACCCGCCCGTCCGGAAGCTCGAGGCGGACGCCGGCGACGTCGAGGTAGCCCACGAACGGGAGTCTCCCACGCAGGCCCACCGTCGGCGCTAGCGTGAGTGGTAGGGCGCCCCGGGAGCCGGCACCGACGTCGGCAGGGGTGCACGAAGGACATGTCATGACCACCCCACCGCCGGCGGTGCAGACCGCCCTGTATCCGGCCCGCCTCGAGATCGTCTACCAGGAGCCGCTCAACCGGGTGTCGACCGCGTTCCGGGTCGTCCTCATCATTCCGATCGGCATCATCCTGTCCGTGCTAGGCGCCTCGGCGCGCTCGACGGTCGACGTCGTCAACGAGAACGGGAACGTGGTGTCCACCGCGACCCACAGCACGGGCGGGATCACCGCGGCGCTGTTCGTCGCCACCGCGCTCATGATCCTGTTCCGGCAGCGCTATCCCCGCTGGTGGTTCGACTTCGCCCTCCAGTTCGCGCGGTTCTCCGCGAGGGTGGGCGCCTACGGGGCGCTGCTCACCGACCGCTACCCGTCGACGGTCGAGGAGCAGTCGGTGCGGCTCGACCTCGACTACCCCGACGTCGAGCGCGACCTGAGCCGTGGCCTCCCGCTGGTCAAGTGGTTCCTCGCGATCCCGCACTACGTCGTGCTGGCGTTCCTTGCCGTCGGCGTCGTCGTCAGCATCATCATCGCCTGGTTCGCCATCCTGTTCACCGGCCGGTACCCGAGGGTGCTGTTCGACTACGTGGTCGGCGTGGCCCGGTGGGCGTTGCGGGTGCAGGCCTATGCGGGGCTGTTGATCACCGACCGGTACCCGCCGTTCAGCCTCCGCTGACGCCGCGGACCCCGCGGATGCGCTCGCCGGGTGGCAGGCTGAGCGGCATGGACCAGCGGATCAACGTCGTCACCCTCGTCGTCGCCGACCTGGCGGCGGCCCGCCGCTTCTACGTCGACGCGCTCGGGTGG
>JAJYQH010000157.1 GCA_021794705.1 Actinomycetes bacterium
CCCCGGACGCCCTGTCCTCGATCGAGCAGGAGGAGTTCCGCGAGGGCGACGACCTGCAGACGACGCTCGAGCGCATCCAGTGGTCGGCGGCCGTCACCGGGTGCGCCCTGAGCGTCGAGCGCAGTTTCCTGCCGAGCGGGGACGAGGCCGACCTTCCCGACGACCCCGACGAGGCGGCCCGTGCGGTGGCGAACCACCCGCACCGGCAGGACCTCCGGGTGGTCGTCGGCGTGCTGCGCGACGGCCGCTCCCACGGGGTGGGCCGGTACCGCGAGCGGCCCGATGACCTGTTCGGCGGCCCGGACCTCGCGCCCGGCATCGCCCGGATCCTCGCCGGGACGCTGCTCATCGACCAGCCCGGGGCCGGGCACCGGCCATGAGCGAGCAGGCCGCGCGGTTCTCCCGCCAGGGCTGGGGGAGGACGTCCCGGGGCCGGCTCTGGGTGCGCATCCTCGTGCCCCTCGTGGTCGTCGTCGTCGGGTTCGAGGCGCTGGCCTGGATCCGCACGCAGTACCTCTGGTTCTGCTCGGTTGGCGACCAGTCGGTGTTCACCACCCTGTGGGTGACGCGACTTGTGCTCGCCCTCGTCTTCGGAGCCGTCGACTTCGCCTGGGTCGCGGGCACCATGTACCTCGCCTACCGGCTGCGGCCGCGGTTCCGGTCCGCCAACACCTCGGTGCTGCTGCTGCGCTACCGCGCCGCGATGGACCTGCGACTGCGCCTGGCCGTCGGGCTGCCGGCCGCCTTCGTCGCCCTCTGGGGTGCGGCATCCGGGGCGGGGGCGGCGTCCACCTTCCTCGCCTGGCGCAACCAGGTGCCCTTCGGCCGCACCGATCCCTACTTCGGCCTCGACGTCTCGTTCTTCGTGTTCACCTACCCCTGGCTCACCTATCTCGTCGACCACCTCATCGCGATGGCGGTCATCGGCATCATCGCGGCGGGGGCCGTCCATCTCATGGTGGGCGGATTCCAGGGGATGAGTCTCACCCACCGCGGGGAGGAGTCGCCGCGGGCGGCGTCCGCACATCTCAGCGTGCTCGTCGCGCTGCTCATGATCGCGCTCGGCCTGTCGGCGCTGCTGGGCCGCTACGGCTACGAGATGAGCGACAACTCCCTGTTCACCGGCGTCTCGTACACCGACCAGCACGTGCGGTTCGGGGCCAAGCTGGTGGTGGCGATCGTGGCGTTCATCTGCGCCGGACTGTTCATCCTCAACGCGTGGACCCACCGGTGGTCACTGGGCTGGCTCTCGTTGATCCTGCTGCTCGTCACCAGCATCATCCTGCTGGGCATCTACCCGGCCACGGTGCAGCGGTTCAAGGTGCGCCCGAGCGAGCCGCAGCTCGAAGCCCCCTACATCGCCAACCACATCAGCGCCACGAGGGCGGCCTACGGGCTGTCCAACGTCAAGACGACGCCGAACTACGCCGCCACCCAGACCGCCAACGCCGGCCAGCTCAAGGCGGACGCCGAGGCGCTCCCGTCGATCCGGCTGATGGACCCCGCGATCGTCGCCCCCACCTTCGAGGCGCTGCAGCAGAAGCAGAACTACTACACGTTCCCGCCGGTGCTGGACGTCGACCACTACACCCTCGACGGGGTGTCGACCGACGCCGTCGTCGCCGCCCGGGAGATCAACACCGACGCGATCCCCGACAAGACGTGGACCAACCTGCACACCGTCTACACGCACGGCTACGGCGTCGTCGCCGCCTACGGGAACCGCCGCACCGGCGACGAGCCCGTGTGGATCGAGGGCGGCCTGCCGCCGACCGGCGCCCTCAACGAGAGCCAGGGGCGCATCTACTTCGGGGAACAGTCGTCCAACTACGTCGTGGTCGGCGCCCCTCAGGGCACGCCTCCGGTCGAGTTGGACACGCCCGCGCTCACGGCGTCCGGCTCGCCGAGCCTGTACACCTACACCGGCACGGGTGGGGTGCCCATCGGCAACTGGTTCGACAAGCTGCTGTTCGCGACCCGCCTCAACGACCTCAACCTGCTGCTCAGCAACCGGGTGAACGCCGATTCGCGCATCCTCACCGACCGGCAGCCGGTGCAGCGGGTGCAGCAGGTGGCCCCGTGGTTGGTGCCCGACTCCGACCCCTACCCGACGGTCGTCGACGGCCGGGTCGTCTGGGTCATCGACGGCTACACGATGAGCGCGAACTACCCCGACTCGCAGCAGGTCGGCTGGCAGGCGGCGACGAGCGACTCGGCGAGCACCGCCCGCTCGGTGCTGTTCGATCGGCCGGTCAACTACGTGCGCAACGCGGTGAAGGCGACGGTGGACGCCTACGACGGCACGGTCACGCTGTACGCGTGGGACGAGTCGGATCCCATCCTCAAGACCTGGGAGAAGACCTACCCCGGGCTGGTGAAGCCGAAGGCCTCGATCCCGGCGGACCTGCTCAAGCACCTGCGCTACCCCCAGGATCTGTTCACGGTGCAGCGCACGATCCTCGCCCGCTACCACGCGACCGATCCGGTCCAGTGGCTGCAGAAGTCGGACCTCTGGCAGGTGCCCGACGACCCCACTCGTCCCGGCTCCGACACCCAGCCGCCGTACTACCTGTCGGTGCGCTGGCCCGGCGACTCGCAGCCGGTGTTCAGCCTCACCTCGGGCTTCACGCCGAGCGACCGGTCGAACCTCATCGCCTACATGAGCGTGGACGCCGATGCGTCCAGCCCCGGCTACGGGACGATCCGGGTGCTCCGGATGGCCGACACGGTGCAGGTGCCCGGGCCGGCGCAGACGTACAGCGCGATCAACTCGAACGAGGCGGTCGCGGCGAAGCTGCGGCTGTTCCTCGGGCAGGGCTCCTCGTCGGCCATCTACGGCAACCTGCTCGCCCTGCCCGTCGGCGGGGGCCTGCTCTACGTCGAGCCGGTGTACACGCAGACGACAGTGAGCTCGGGCGGCTACCCGGCCCTGCGCTTCGTCGTCGTGCGCTTCGGCGAGCACGTGGGAATCGGCGACACCCTGCAACAGGCCCTCGACCAGGTGTTCCAGGGCAACGCCGGGGCGAGCACGGGGGAGGGCAACACCTCCCCGCCGCCGAGCCAGCCGAGCGGCAACTCACCGGGTGCGGACGCGGCCCGCAAGCTGCTCCAGCAGGCGCAGCAGGCGTACGAGGCTGCGGCGGCGGCGCTCAAGCAGGGCGACCTCGCCGGCTACGCGAAGCAGGTCGGCATCGCCCAGCAGAAGACGGCGGAGGCCCTGGCCGCGCTCAACCGGTGAGGGCGGGGGTCGGGGCCGGCGGCGTCCGGGTCACACCGTGAGCGGTGCCACGTCGAATCCCGCGGCCGTGAGGGCCGGCGCCAGCGTCTCGGCCGCGCCCACGACCACGATCCAGCACTCGTCGGGACGCACGAGCTCGCGGACCAACGCCGTGGCGGTGTCGGTCGCCGTGCCGGCGATCCTGGCGAAGTGCCGGTTGGGGTAGTCGGGATCCTGCCCGTCGGCGGCGAGCGCCCGGGCCTGCTCGGCGATGCCTCCGGCC
>JAJYQH010000309.1 GCA_021794705.1 Actinomycetes bacterium
GCTTCCTCGTGTCCCCCGGACGGCCGGGGCTGTGGTTCGAGGCGCTGCCCAGTTGCGGTTCGAAGTCGACCCGCAACTGGACAGTGTCCGGTTGTGGGTCTCGGTGGTGGCCCCTTCGAGGTCGATGTCCACCCTCAACTGGCCAGTGCTCGTGCACATCGGGCGCATCGCGTTGGACGGCCCGTCCATCCCCGAGCGCGGAGCGTCGAGGCGATCTGGGCGGCCACCGCGCACGGGTTGCGGGTCACATCGGTCCAGCCGAATCGGAGTCTGATGAGCCCCTGCTCCGCGTGCCGGTTGTCGCGGCGCAGGTCACGGAAGGCGCCGTCGTCGACGTGCCCGAGCCGGCCGTCCAGCTCGATGACCACCCCGAAGTCTCGGTAGAGGAGGTCAAGGCGCTCACCCGCGGTACCCACCTGGCGCTCCGGCTGGGGGAGCCCGTGCCCGCGCTCGACGTCCTGCAGGTAGCGGTACTCCAGTGCACTCTCCACGCCTGGTTCCAGCTCGTGCAGCAGGTCCAGCACCTCGCGACGCCGGCGAAGGTTCGCCACCCCCTCTGCTGTGGCGAGCAGCTGCTCGATCCGACCCCCTTCGGCTAGTGCTCGAGTGACCCAATGGACAGCTCCGTCCATCGTGCTCGCCCGCGAGGCGAGGGAGATGGCGGTCCACTCCAGCGTCGTCCGGGGCGGAACTCCCTCGCTGGCAAGGGGTGCGCCACGAACGAAGCGGAATCCTGCGCGGCGGTGGGGATGCCGGACCGTGCGGACCTCGATCTCCTCGGGTGGTTCGGCGGTCAGGTTCCAGACGTGGGCGGCCGCCAGGCCGGATAGGCAGGACGACTCGCCGGCGACAAGGAGGCCCGCCCAGGCTCGCGTCGACCAGCTGACGGCGCCCAGGGCATAGACGCCTCGAGTGACCGCCAGCAGGTGCCCATCCCTCACCAGGCGCTTGATCACCTGGTCGGTGACTCCACGATCGAGCAGTTCGGGGCGAGCAACGGCGCCGGCTCGTCGACGGGCGAGCCGGACGGCATCCGGAGGGAGAACCTGACGCGAGAACATGAGGGTCACCCAAGCACCCCGACCGGCTCCTCTCGGGGGTTATCCACAGGGATCCGCTCAGCCCTGCGGTGGCGCTGGCCGGTTGTGGATCGACGTCGACCCGCAACTGAACAGTGCCCACTTCTGGTGGTGGACGCTGTCCCGGTTCGGGTGGGGCGCTGGCCAGACGCCCCCCTCGGGGCCGCGATTACTCTGGGCGGCATGGACACTCTGGGATACGAGGAGCGCCAACCCGAGCGGGCGGACATCGACGCGCTCACCGGCCCGGTCGTCGTCGAGTTCGGCACCAACTGGTGCGGGTACTGCCGGGCCTCGCACCGCTACCTCGACCCGGTGCTGTCAGGCGAGGAGAACCTCACCTACCTCAAGGTCGAGGACGGCAAGGGACGCCCGCTGGGCCGGTCGTTCCGAGTGAAGCTCTGGCCCACGGCGATCTTCCTGCGCGACGGGGTCGAGGTCGCTCGGCTCGTCCGCCCCACCAGCCGGGAGGCGGTGGAGGAGGCGCTCCGTCAGATCGCCGCCTGACCAGGCGCTCTCACCCCGGGCAGAGGTGGTCCTCCACCTCCGCCGCACCGCCCCCGGGGTCGAGGTGGACGACGACGACCTCCGCAGGCGCCAGCGACCGGGCGTCCACCCCCATCCCCAGGAACATGTCGGGCAGCACCGGCCGGTGGCCGCACACGGCGATCGGCTTGTGCGGGCGCTCGGCCGCGTGCGCGGTGAGCCGGGCGAGGTAGGTGCGCACCTGCTTCGGCGAGACCTCGCCCTTCTCCTCGCTCAGCAACTCGACCCGGCGCACCGCGTGCCGGGTGGCCTCGGCGTAGGGGGTGAGGGTGTTGACGCAGCGCACCGACGTCGAGCTGACCAGCTCGGCGACCCCGTAGGCGCCCAGCAGGTCGACGAGGTGCTGGGCCTGGCGTTGCCCTCGCACGGACAGCGGGCGGTCGGCGTCCGGGGACCCCTTGAACGCCTTGCGGGAGACGGCCTTGGCGTGGCGCACGACGAGCATGGTGCCGCCGAGCGGCGTGGCGACCGCCCGCTCCAGCGTCTCGTGCTCGTCGGGGTAGGTGAGCAGGGACGCCGCCTCGGCCACCGGCAGCCACTGCACCTGGTCGACCTCACGGTTGGGCTTGCGCGGCTTCTCGTCGAGGACGTGGCCCACCCACCAGTGCACGACCTTGCTGCCGCTCGGCACGGGGTAGCGCACCGACCCGAGGGGACGGCCCAGCCGGATGGAGACGCCGGTCTCCTCGCGCACCTCGCGGACGGCGCAACTGGGTGCCGGCTCGTGGGCGCCGAGCTTGCCCTTCGGCAGCGTCCAGTCGCGGTAGCCGGGCCGGTGCACGACGAGCACCTCGGCACCCCGCTCCGCCTCGCGCAGCACGACCGCGCCGGCGGCGACGATCTCCCGCTCGGCCTTCGCCATCAGGGACGTCCCGCACCGCGGTGACCGCCGGACGCCGCCAGCCCCCGGCAGGGCGGCACGACGACGCTCACCGGCGCCGGCTCGTGATCTCGATGAGGTGCTCCTGCATGTCCTGGAGCGGCTCCCCGTCCTCCCCACGGGTGCGCGGCGTCCACTCGTCGCCGACCAGCACCCACGAGACGGTGCCCGGGTCGAACGCCTCGTTGAACAGCCGGCCGACCTCCTCGATGTGGGCCTGATTGCTGAGGCTGACGACGGCCTCGACCCGCCGGTCGAGGTTGCGGTGCATGAGGTCGGCGGACCCGATGCCGACCATCGGCTGCCCGGCGTTGGCGAACCAGAACAGCCGCGAGTGTTCGAGGAACCGCCCGAGGATGCTGCGGACGCGGATGTTCTCGCTGAGCCCCGGGATCCCGGGCTTGAGGGTGCAGATGCCCCGGATCCACAGATCGACCGGCACTCCCGCCTGCGACGCGCGGTAGAGCGCGTCGGTGATCCGCTCGTCGACCAGGGAGTTCACCTTGATCCGGATGCCCGACGGCAGCCCGGCCTGGTGGTTGGCGATCTCCGCGTCGATGCGTTCGAGCAGCCCGGTCCGGATGCCGTGCGGCGCGACCAGCAGCCGGCGGTAGTTCGTCTCCTGGGTCATCCCCGAGAGGTGGTTGAACAGCCGGGCGATGTCGTCGGTGATGATCGGGTTGGACGTGAGCAGGCCCATGTCCTCGTACATCCGCGCCGTCTTCGGGTTGTAGTTGCCGGTGCCGATGTGGGCGTACCGTCGCAGCCCGTCGTTCTCGTCGCGCACCACGAGGGCCAGCTTGCAGTGCGTCTTGAGTCCGACCATCCCGTAGACCACGTGGACGCCGTAGGTCTCCAGCTTCCGCGCCCACGCGATGTTCGCCTGCTCGTCGAAGCGGGCCTTGATCTCGACGAGGGCGAGCACCTGCTTGCCCGCCTCGGCCGCCTCGATGAGGGCGTCGATGATGGGGGAGTCGCCGGACGTGCGGTAC
>JAJYQH010000235.1 GCA_021794705.1 Actinomycetes bacterium
GGCGACTTCCTCTTCGCCCGGGCGTCCGGGGCGGTGGCCGAGCTGGGGCCCGGATTCGTCCGGCTGCAGGCCGAGACTTTCGCCCGGCTGGTGGAGGGGCAGGTGCAGGACACCCGCGGCCCGCAGCCCGGTGACGAGCCGATGGCCCACTACCTCAAGGTGCTGGCGGACAAGACGGGCTCGCTGATCTCCACGTCCGCGCGGTTCGGCGCGATGGTCGCTGACGCCGCACCGGAGGTCGTCGAGGCGCTCGCCCGCTACGGCGAGGAGATCGGCGTCGTGTTCCAGCTGAGCGACGACGTCATCGACATCACCTCCGACGTCACCGGCAAGACGCCCGGCACCGACCTGCGCGAGGGGGTCCCGACCCTGCCGACGCTGCTGCTGGCGCGGTCGGCCGACCCCGCCGACGAGCCCGTCCAGCGGCTGCTGGCGTCCGACCTCAGCGACGACGCCAACCTGTCCCGGGCGCTGCAGGCGCTGCGCGGCCACCGGGTGATCGAGGAGGCCCGGGCGGAGATCCAGCGGCGCGCCGACATCGCCGTCGACCACCTCGCGCCGTTGCCCGAGGGCGCGGCCAAGGAGGCGCTGGTGCGGCTTGCCCAGGAACTGGTGTCCCGCGCGGCCTGAGCTCTGCGGCGTCCGCGGGGCGGCGGGCGGGCGGCCCATGTGATCGGTCACATAGGGTGGGGCGTATGCGCATCGCACTCACAGGTGGAACAGGAAAACTCGGCCGCCACGTCCACCGGCGGCTCACCGAGTCGGGGCACGACGTCGTGGTCCTCGACCGCTTCGGGCAACGCGGCCCCGGCTTCATCCAGACCGATCTCACCGACTACGGCCAGGTGCTCGACGCGCTCGCCGGCGTCCGGGGCGAGGGCGGCAAGGACGCCGGGTTCGACGCCGTCGTGCACCTCGCCGCGCACCCTGCACCGGGGGTGGTTCCCGACATCGAGACCTTCCGGAACAACATCGTCGCCACCTTCGACGTGTTCTGGGCGGCGATCCGGCTCGGCATCCGCAACATCGTCTACGCGAGCAGCGAGACGGTGCTCGGGCTCCCGTTCGACATCGCCCCCGACTACGTGCCGGTCGACGAGGGCAGCACGCGGCCGGAGAGCGTGTACTCCCTCGTCAAGACCATGGAGGAGACGATGGCGGGGCACCTCTGCCGGTGGTACCCCGACCTCAAGATCATCGGACTGCGGTTCAGCAACGTGATGGACGAGGCCGACTACGCGAGGTTCCCGTCCTTCGACGCGGACGCCCGCGGCCGCAAGTGGAACCTCTGGGGCTACATCGACGGCGCCGACGGTGCGCAGGCGGTGGAGAAGGCGCTGGAGTACGACCAGCCGGGGTTCGACTACTTCGTCATCGCCTCCCCGGACACCGTGATGTCGCGCCCCAACACGGACCTGCTCGACGAGGTGTTCCCCGGCGTCGAGCGGCGCGGCGAGATCGGCGAGCACACGACGCTGCTCAGCATCGACAAGGCCCGGCGCGTGTTGGGCTACGACCCAAAGCGGTCCTGGCGCGACTTCGTCTAGCCCGTCCCCACGACGTGCACCACCTGCCACTCCCCGGCTCTGGAGGCCGGTGTGTGGCAGGTGGGGTCAATTTCGCAGCGGGCCCGGTCGGCGGGCTGCCCCCCGCCCCATGGGAACGGGGGCCAGGACCGCGCTCAGGAGGACGAGGCGACGTCCGGGATCACCAGATGTGCACCCGCTCCTCGGGATCGAGCCACATGCCGTCGCCGGCCCGGACGCCGAACGCCTCGGCGAACGCGTCGATGTTCCGGGCGATCTGGTTGCAGCGGAACTCGTTGGGGGAGTGGGGGTCGACGGCGAGCCGCCGGCGCAGCGCCTCGTCGCGGATCTTGCTCTGCCACACGACCGCCCAGTTGAGGAAGAGCCGTTGGACGCCGGTGAGGCCGTCGATCGGGGCCACCTCCCCACCGGCGGTGGCGAGCCGCCAGGCGCGCAGGGCGATGCCGAGGCCGCCGAGATCGCCGATGTTCTCGCCGATCGTCAGCTCGCCGTTGACGTGGGGAGCCTCGGCGTCCGCGGCGAGCTGCGCGGGGACCAGCGCGTTGTACTGCCCGATGAGGCTCTTCGTGCGCTGCTCGAAGGCGGCGCGGTCGGCGTCGGTCCACCAGTTGCGCAGCGCCCCGTCGCCGTCGCACGTGGATCCCTGGTCGTCGAAGCCGTGACCGATCTCGTGGCCGATCACGGCACCGATGCCGCCGTAGTTCACGGCGTCGTCGGCGTCCGGGGAGAAGAACGGGGGCTGCAGGATCGCGGCGGGGAAGACGATCTCGTTGCGCAGCGGGTGGTAGTAGGCGTTCACCGTCTGCGGGAACATCAGCCACTCGTCCTTGTCGATCGGCCCGTCGAGGCGGTGCAGCTGCCGCTCGAACTCGAACTCGTCGGCGCGCATGGCGTTGCCGACGAGGTCTCCGGGAACGATCTCGAGCGCGCTGTAGTCGCGCCACTTCGCCGGGAAGCCGATCTTGGGGGTGAACTTGGCGAGCTTTTCGAGGGCCTGTTCCCGCGTCTCGGCGCTCATCCAGTCGAGCGACGAGATCGACTCGTGGTAGGCCTCGATGAGGTGCGCGACGAGGTCGTCCATCCGCTCCTTCGCCGCGGGCGGGAAGTGCCGGGCGACGTAGATCCTGCCGATCGCCTCGCCGAGCACCGACTCGACGAGGGCGACTCCGCGCTTCCACCGCTCCTTGAGCTGAGGGGTGCCGTTGAGAGTGCGCTCGTAGAAGTCGAAGCGCGCGTCGACGAACGGCGACGACAGGAGGCCCGCCACCGAGCGGATCGCCTGCCACCGCGCCCAGGACCGCCACGCGTCGAGGCGTTCGGGGGTGACGAGGGCGGCGACGTCGGTGAAGAACGACGGCTGGGCGTTGACCACCTGCCCGGGCAGTCGCTCCGCGAGGCCGGCCCCGTCGACGAAGGCCCGCCACTGGAGCTGCGGGGACGCCGCCGTGAACTGATCCCAGTCCTGCAGGTTGTACATCTTCACCATGTCCCGGGTGCTCACCCGGTCCCAGTGGCACGCGGCGATGTCGGTCTCGAGGGCGAGCACCGCCCCGGCCTGCCCCTCGGCATCGGGGACGCCGGCCAGCCCCAGCATGGTCGCCACGTGGCCCCGGTAGGCCTCCCGGATCTCCGCGTACTCGTCGTCGCGGTAGTACACCTCGTCCGGCAGCCCGAGGCCGCCCTGGCCGACGAACAGCACGTAGCGGGTCGGGTTGCCGGGGTCGGAGTCGGTGTCCATCCCCATCAGCCCGTGGACGCCGTGCCGCGCGGCCCAACCGAGGTGGGCACCCAGATCCTCCGGCGTCTCGATCGCGTCGACCCGGGCCAGGAGCGGCGCCAGCGGCTCCGCACCACGCGCCTCGACGGCGTCGACGTCCATGAAGTCGGCGTACAGGTCGCGGATCTTCGCCTGCTCCGAGCCCTGCGGTGCGGGCTCGCGACCCGTCGC
>JAJYQH010000264.1 GCA_021794705.1 Actinomycetes bacterium
GCCTGACCAACGTCATCAAGTTCCTCGGCGGTGTGGCCCAGCAGCACGAGATCCCCCGCTTCGCCGAGGCCGCGTTCACCACCTGGTTCCGCAACCGGCCCTCGTTCGGCAGGCAGGACAAGCCGACCCACGCCGGCCGGCAGGTGCTGGACCGCGAGGCGTCCCACGGCGCCGGCGAGCGCTATCTCACCGAGACGATGAAGGAGCACAACCGGCAGAACGATTTCGACCCGGATCACGGGAATCCGCCGATCCAGACCGACCGGGTCATCCTCTGGCCGGACACCTTCAACAACTATCTGGAGTCGCCTGTCCTCAGTGCGACCGTCGAGGTGCTCGAGCACGCCGGCTACCAGGTGACGATCCCGCCGCGTCCCCTGTGCTGCGGGCGTCCCCTCTACGACGCCGGCATGCTGCCGCTCGCCAAGCACCTGTGGCGCCAGATCATCGACACCCTGCGGGAGGACATCCGCAACGGGGTGCCGGTGGTGGGGGTCGAGCCCAGCTGCGTCGCCGCGTTCCGCGACGAGCTCGTCAACCTCTATCCCAACGACGGGGACGCCAAGCGGCTCGCCCAGCAGACGTACCTGTTGTCGGAGTTCCTCGAGCAGCAGCGCTATCAGCCGCCGCAGGTGCCCCCCGAGGACGCCAGGGCCCTGGTGCAGTTCCACTGCCACCAGAACGCGGTGCTCGGGACCGACTCGGAGAAGGCGCTGTTCAAGCGGATGGGCGTGGACGCGGACGTCCTCGAGGCGGGCTGCTGCGGGCTGGCCGGCTCGTTCGGGTTCACCAGCGGGGAGAAGTACGACGTGTCGGTGCGCGTCGCCGAGCGCAAGATGATGCCCCGCGTCCGGGCGGCCGACCAGGGCACCCAGATCCTCGCCGACGGGTTCAGCTGCAAGGAGCAGATCAGGCACCTGTCCGACCGCAAGCCGCGGCACATCGCCGAGTTGCTCCGCGACGCCATCCGCGCCGAGGCGCGGGGCTAGCGGGTCCGAACGCCCCGGGGCCGCGCTTCGCGCCGGGCCCCGTGCGCTCGTCCGGGCTTGTGTTGCTGGCGTTCTGGACGATGTTGCTGGCGAACTCTGCTCATGGGGCGTCGAGAACGCCAGCAAGAGCAGAGATCGCCAGCCGCTCGGCCGGGTGGGGACGGGCGCCGTCCTCAGGAGGCCAGGTCGCCCCCGCCGCCCTCGGTGACGACGGCGTGGCCGCCGAACTGGTTGCGCATGGCGGCGACCATCTTCATCGCGGGCGAGTCGGGCTTCTGCGACACGAACCGGGCGAACAGGCTGGCGGCGATCGTCGGGGTGGCGACGCCGAGGTCGACGGCGGCGTTGACCGTCCAGCGGCCCTCGCCGGAGTCGGCCGCGACACCCTCGATCCCGTTGAGGTGGGGGTCGGCGGCCAGCGCGTTGCACATGAGGTCGAGCAGCCACGACCGGATCACGGTGCCCTCGCGCCAGCTGTTGAACACCGCCGGGACGTTGGTCACCTCGCCCGCGCTCTCGATGAGCTCCCAGCCCTCGGCGTAGGCCTGCATGATGCCGTACTCGATGCCGTTGTGGACCATCTTGACGAAGTGCCCGGCGCCGTGGTCGCCGGCGTGGACGAAGCCGAACTCGCCCGGGGGCTTGAGCGCGTCGAAGATCGGCTGGCAGACCGCGACGTCGGCGGCGTCCCCGCCGACCATGAGCGCGTAGCCGTTCTCAAGTCCCCAGACGCCACCGGACACGCCGCAGTCGAGGTAGTGGATGCCCTTCGGCGCCAGCGAGTCGGCCCGCTTCGCGTCGTGGGTCCACTTGGAGTTGCCCCCGTCGATGATGACGTCGCCCTCGGACAGCAGGGGGGCCAGCTCGTCGATGACGGCCTCCACGACGGAGTCCGGCACCATCACCCAGACGACCCGGGGGCTGTCGGTGAGCTGGCCCACCATGTCCTCGAGGCTGGTCGAGTCGCTGATCGCCGCGTTGCGGTCATAGCCGACCACGGTGTGCCCGAAGCGGCGCAGCCGCTCGCGCATGTTTCCGCCCATCTTGCCCAGGCCGACGAGTCCGATCTGCATGCTGGCTCCTTTGCTTCGCTTGGAGAACGACGCGGGGCATGGCCCGACTCCGTCCACTCTAGGGCGGTCACCGGACGCCGGCACCCGGCGTCACCCCTCGAGGCGTGCCTGCCAGGCCGACTCGATGCTCTCGACGGCGAAGCCGATGGCGAAGTTGATCGACAGCATCGGGTTGTTCTCCTCGGCGTTCCACGTGTGCACGCGCTCGACCGACGGCCACACCTGCTGCGCCCGCCGCAGGTTCCACACCTTGAGCAGCATGCCCAGGCGGTGACCCCGGTGCTCCCGCAGCACCAGCGTGTCCTCCTGGTGCGCGGCCGCCGGACGCCCGGCGTTCTGCAGCAGTGTCGTGTACCCCACCAGGCGCCCGGTGGGCAGGTGCCGGGCGGCCGAGGTGAGCGACCGGACGCCGGCAGCCGCCCGCCGGGCCTCCTGCCGCCGGATGCGCGCGGCGTCCCACACCTGCGGCTCGAGGTCGAGTTCGGCCTGTGGGATGTCGGTGCTCATCGCCACCGCCAGCTCCGCGAAGCCGTCGACGTGCTGCTCGGGGCAGGAGTCCTCCCACGTGACCAGGTCGTAGTCGTCGGCGTAGGCGACGGCATCGTCGTGCAGCCGCTGCAGGGTCTCGAGGTCGACGGGCAGCGGCAGCACCGAGTGCAGCTCGACCTGCTCGGGCCGCAGCCCGAGGCCGAGGGCGAAACGAGCCGCGGGATGCGAGCCGTCGATCCAGCCCCTCCCGTGACCCACCTCGAGAGCGTCCGGGTGGGACGCTGGCACGGCGGGGATGGTGCCCGCCCAGCTGGCGAGCACGCGGCGTCCGTCGGCCCGGCAGCGGTCGAGCATCGCCTGGCCGAGGGCGGTGCCGATACCGCGGCGACGCGCCTCGGGACGGACGACCACCGTGCCCTCGGAGAACTGGAGGTTGTCGAGTTGCGGCAGGTGCAGCTTCGCGGCCCCGAGCACTGCCTCGGGGTCCTCGGTGGCGTGCGCCGGCAGGGCCACCCACAGGTACATCCGCCGCTCGGGCTGGGGGAGCGAGTTGGCCAGTTCGACGCTCAGCGGCCACGCGAGGTCGTCATTGCCGTGCTGGCGCTCCAACTCGTCGTGCCAGAGCCGGTTGTGCGCTTCCACCGCCCAGCGCCGGGGGTCGTCGACGCCGGTGAGCTCGCCGAGTTCGATGATGCGGTAGTCCATGGGTTCAGTGTCCCGAGGTCCACCGGGCCCCGCGAGCGAATTATCGAAGCTCAGGCGACGGTGAGCACGCGCACGACGAGGGCGGCCGTGACGGTCAGGTCGCAGGCCAGCTCGATGAGCATCCCGAGACCGACCGACTTCAGGGCCACCCAGCTCGTCGACAGCGCCGCCCGCGGCGTCCGGACGCGGACCAGCTCGGCCACGAACAACCCGGCGACGAAGCCGATGAGCAGTC